>CAMBRJ010000374.1 GCA_945870175.1 Gemmatimonas phototrophica | reverse complement strand
CGCGTCGCTGGGAGCCGGACGCGTCCTGGTCACCGAGATCGACGGATATCCGGTGGAGATTCACGGCAACCTCCACACGATCGTGCTGGTGGCCGAAGACGTGAAGGGCTCCGTCGCCCGCATCGCCGGCATTCTCGCCGAGGCCAGCTGCAACATCGCCACGCTGAAGCTCTCGCGAAAAGAACGCGGCGGTGACGCCTTCATGGTCATCGAAGTCGATGAGCAACCGGATGAGTCCGTGCGCGATGCGATCCGCACGCTCGGCTGGGTGAAGTGGGCGTTCCGTCTCGACAAGGT
Source organism: Gemmatimonas phototrophica (assembly GCA_945870175.1). Lineage (GTDB taxonomy): Bacteria > Gemmatimonadota > Gemmatimonadetes > Gemmatimonadales > Gemmatimonadaceae > Gemmatimonas > Gemmatimonas phototrophica_A. The sequence goes on along the minus strand of CAMBRJ010000374.1, from coordinate 3,391 downwards.
GGGTGCCTGATGTATCGCGCTCTGGCCGATGCCATTCGAGACGCGGAAGCGCGCGGTGTCACGCTGTCGCAGGTGGCACTCGAAGCGGAAGCGAAAGATCAAGGCCGCACGGTGGAGAGCATCCGCGATGCCTTGCGTCGTGCACTGGTGGTCATGCGAGCGGCCGTCGATCGCGGCATGGTTGGTGATCTCAAGTCGTCGTCGGGATTGGTTGGGGGTGACGCCGCGAAGCTGCGCACCGGACCCGACGGCCCGCTGGCCAACACGCCGTTCCGTGACGTGCTCGCGCGCGCCATTGCGGTGCAGGAAGTCAACGCGGCCATGGGTGTCATTGTCGCGGCACCGACCGCGGGCGGGGCCGGTGTGTTGCCAGCGGTGCTCACCGGCATCGCGAAGGCCCGTGGTATCGACGACGAGCGGGTCATCGACGCGCTCGCGACGGCGGGGCTGATCGGAGCCGTCGTGGCAGAGCGGGCGTCGTTGTCGGGCGCCGAGGGTGGCTGCCAGGCCGAGACCGGTGCGGCGGCGGGGATGGCGGCGGGAGCAGCCGTGGAGATGTTGGGCGGTTCGCCGCGTCAGGTCGGACATGCCACGGCGCTCGCGCAGCAGGGCACACTCGGGCTCGTGTGCGACCCGCTCGGCGGGCTGGTTGAGCTGCCTTGTGTGTTTCGCAACGCGACCGGGGCCGCGATCGCCATGGCGGCCATCGAGATGGCGATGGCCGGTATCGAGTTCGCCATTCCGGCGGACGAAGTCATCGATACGATGGGCGAGATCGGGAAGCACATGGACGTGCGCTATCGGGAAACCGCTGGCGGCGGACTCGCGGCCACGCCAACCGGGCGTCGACTCGCCAAGGAACGGCTCTACGAGATCAAGCGCGCCGGTGAGTAAGCGGTCGACGGCGTGTTGGCTCGCGCTGTCGCTCCTACTGTCGCTGTCGAGTGCCTGCGGCGACGCGCAGGAGAAGGCGGAGCGCTCGAGGCGCGACCGCTGGACGGTGCCCGGCGAGCCGCCGCTCCGGGCACTCGTACGGGCCGGTGCGTTGGGCGATGCGCGACTCACTGAAGCGTCGGGCGTTGTGGCCAGCTCGACGGAGCCGGGCGTGTTCTGGTCGCAGAACGATCGCGGCAACGCGGAAATGCTGTTCGCCTACGATTCGGCCGGTGCGTCGCGCGGTACCGTTCGCGTGGGTGATGCCGACAACACCGACTGGGAGGCCATCGCTCTCGGACCATGCGCGAGCGGAGCGTGTCTCTACATCGGCGATGTCGGTGATAACTACGCCGTGCGCTCCGACGTGCGGGTGTGGCGCGTGCGAGAGCCGACCACCAGTGAGACCGTCACGGAATCGGCCACGTCGCTCCACATCGTGTTTCCCGGTGGCGCTCGCGATGTCGAAGCCATGTGGGTTGCGCCCGACACGGGCATCTGGTTCGCCACCAAGCGGCCGGAGTCGGACGCCAACGGGAGACCGCGCCCGTCACGGCTCTATCACGTGCCGGCATCCGCGTGGCGCCGCGGTCGCGACGCCATCGCCACCGCCGACCTGTTGGACTCGCTGCCGATTGTGCCAATCACATCCGTCTCACGGGATTGGGTCACCGACGCCTCGCTCTCGTCGGTCACGCCCGATGGCCACCGTCGACTGGCGATCCTGACCTATGGGTCGGTCTATGTCTTTGATGCCGACCCGGTCACCGGTCGACCGGGAGCGCAGTTAGCGCGCTGCGCCGTTCCGCAGGGTGAACGGAATGCCGAGGGCATCAGCTGGCTTCCCGATGGGCGGCTCCTGATCGCGAACGAGGGGAAAGGCGCACGGCTCTATCGCGGACGCTGTCCCTGAGCTGATCGGCCGGTCTCCGGTCTCTGGCCTCCGGCCTGCCGCTCCGATGCTGCGATGGCCATCATTCGGCGGTACAATTCGACACGCTCGACGAAACGAATTGGCGGGTACCGCCGTACGGACCGATATCCGAACCCCAAGGAATCGAACATGGTCACGCGAGAAGATATCGAGGCATTCCTCGATCGACTGAGTGCCGACGGCGCCTCCCATCAGGAACTGGAGTCGGGGCTGTGGCTCGTGCGCCCAAGCGGCGCGCTGGAATTCGACGTCGTCGTCACGCACAACCCGCCGGTGGTATTGCTGCGGGTGAAGGTGATGCCACTCCCGGCGGCCCCTGCCGAAGCGGCCGCACTCAACCGTCGCCTGCTCGAGCTCAATGCCAGCGATCTGCTGCACGGCTCGTACGGCATCGATCAGGACAACGTGGTACTGACCGAGGCCCTCGAACTCGCGCATCTCGATTTCGAGGAATTTCTCGCGTCGTACGAAAGCATGACTCTCTCGCTCACATCGCATCTTCGTGAGCTGGCCGCCTTCCGCGAGGCTCGCTGAACCATGGGTATTTTCGACCGTCTGTCGACTCTCATCAAGTCGAATCTGAATGAGCTCATCTCCTCGGCAGAAAACCCCGAGAAGATGCTCAATCAGATCATCGTCGACATGCGCAACCAGCTGGCCAAGGCCAAGCAGCAGGTTGCCGCGTCCATCGCCGATGAAAAGCGCCTCAAGGACCAGGCCGACGCGGAGTTCAAGCTCGCCGATGAATGGGAGCGTCGCGCGATGCTCGCCGTTCAGGAAGGACGCGACGACCTGGCGAAGCAGGCGCTGCTCCGCGGCCAAGAGCACCTCGAGCACGGCCAGCAGCTCGCCAGCACGTGGGAAACGCACCGTATGGAAACGGAGAAGCTCAAGCAGTCCCTCCGTGACCTCAACGACAAGATCGAAGAGGCGAAGCGCAAGAAGAATCTGTTGCTCGCCCGTCAGCGGCGGGCCGAAGCGCAGGCGCGCATCTCGCAGACGATGTCCGGTCTCTCCGATAATTCGGCGTTCGATGCGTTCAATCGCATGGAAGAGAAGATCACGGCGAACGAACGGCAGCTGCAGGCCGCCCAGGAAATCGACGAAGAGTTCAGCGGCGATCGACTTGCCGGTGAGTTCAAGCAACTCGAGCGCGCATCGGGTGGCGTGAACGCCGACCAGCAGTTGCTCCAGCTCAAGCAGCGCATGGGCATGTTGGCGGCCGGCGCTCCCGCCGCGTCGCGTCAACTCGCGGCCGGTGCCACCGAAGCAACCGCTCCAGCCGCTCCGGCGAAGTTGGCGGCTGGCCCGGATGCGGCGGCTGTCGCCGCGGCCGCGGCCGCCGCCGAACAGGCCAAGACCGGCGACGCGGCGTTGATCGCCGAAATCGAGCGGCTCAGCGGTATTCAGCCGAGGTCGTGATTCCAGCGGTCGTGATTCACGCCGTCGTGCTTCAGCTGTACATTTCCGGTATCCCTTCCGGTCGCCGACGGCGGCTCCCTTTCCGGGGCCGCCGTTCGCGTA
>CAMBRJ010000373.1 GCA_945870175.1 Gemmatimonas phototrophica | reverse complement strand
GGTCACGGCCCTGAAGACCGGCGTCGTACCGCCGCCCACCAATCCGGCGGCGACGCAGCAAGCGACTGGTGCACCGGTGCGCTTCAATGGCGCGCCGCTCGGTGGGATGCCGATCGGCGGCATGGGATCGCCGCGCCCGTCCGCGCCCGCGGTGCCGTACACCCCCGCGCCGTACACGCCGCCGGCCTATCAGCCGCCTACGTACCAGACACGGACGGCGGTGACGCCGCCCGCTGCTTCATATCCGTTGTACCAACAGCCGTCGTCGGGCGACGATGTCTACGTCGCGACCGCAGAGGATGAGGCGCGCTGGTTCGCCCCGCCGGTCGTCGCGTTCCGCCGCAAGCTGGCCCCGTACCTGTTCGTGAACGGCGCGATCCTCGTGATCAGCATCTTCACGGGCGGCGACATGCTCGGACTGACCACGCTTTGGACGGTCTACATCGCGTGGAAGTACGCGAAGCTGTGGGCCGACGGCTTCGACTGGACGGACGTGCTGAAGCAGCCGAAGCATCGGATGCTCGGTGAAGTGCTGTCCGATCTCGGCGACAAGTTCATGGCCACATTCAGCCGGAAGAAGCGCGAAGAGCTACGGGCGCAGGGACGTTTGCGCAATCGTCTTGATGGCGTGTTGTCGTCGACGCCCTCAGCGCCCATGACGCTGCGCACGGCTGCCGCGATGCCGAATGCGCCCGCTCGCGATGACGAGCTCGGTGAGTTCGTCGCGCTCGTCCGGTCAGCCCGCGCCGATCGTGAAGAGATCGGCCGACTGCTCGGCACGCTGCCGGCCGACGAGCGCGGGCGGATTCCCGACGTCGCTCGCACGGCGGTGGATCTGGTGAACAAAGTCGAGATCATCGCCCGCGACATCGCGCGGGTGGATCGCGAGCAGGGACCCGACGCCGCCCGTCGCATCGATGCCGAGATCGGCGCGCTCGAGTCCGAGGCCAATCCACTCGATACGCAGCGTAGCGAAGGGCGCGTGCGTCGCTTGGCGCAGCTTCGTCGTGATCGTCGGGCCGTGGCGGACATGCTTGGCAAGCGTGAACTGCGTCGCGCACAGCTCGAGAGCTGCCGCATTGCACTCGAGAACGTCCGCCTCGATCTCGTACGGCTGCGCACCGGCAACAGCACGGTGCAGAGCGTCACGCTGGTCGCCGAGCAGGCCATGCAGCTGGCGCGTGATGTCGATATCGCGGTGCAGGCGGCCAACGAAGTGCGCGAAGCGACATCGTCGCGCTCCGGTTCGGCGTAAGCCGAGCGCACGATGCCTGACGGTCAGCGCGCGGCCATAAAGGCGGCAGAAACACAGGCCGAGTCGAATCTGCTGCGCGACCGCGTCACGGCAGCCGTCGGCGACCTGTACCTCATCGAACAGGAAGTCGGTCGCGGCGGCATGGCGGTGGTGTACGCCGCCGAGGATGTGCGCTTACAGCGACCAGTGGCGCTCAAGGTGCTGCCGCCCGAGCTCGCGTTCCGCGGCGACGTGCGTGAGCGCTTCGTGCGCGAAGCACAGACGGCGGCGCGGCTCAATCATCCGCACATCGTGCCCATCTATGCGGTGCACGAGGAAGGCGGACTGGTCTGCTTCGCGATGGCGCTGGTGAAAGGTGAGAGCCTCGCGGCGCGCATCGCGCGCGAACCGCGCCCGACGTTCGAGTACATCGCGCACATGCTCGAGCAGGTGGCCGACGCCTTGGCGTACGCCCATGCGTGCGGCGTCGTGCATCGCGATGTCAAGCCGGACAACGTGCTGATCGACACCGAGTCCGGTCGCCCGATGGTGACCGACTTCGGCATTGCGCGCGCCGCCGAGAGTGGATCGCGCCTCACGCAGACTGGCATTGCCGTCGGCACCCCGGCGTTCATGAGTCCCGAACAGGCCACCGGCGAGCGCGAGATCGACGGTCGCAGCGACATCTATTCGCTGGGGGTCGTGGGCTATCTCATGCTGGCCGGCCGACTGCCCTTCGAGGCGACGACCACGCCGGCGATGCTCATGAAGCATGTGAGTGAAACGCCGATGCCGATTCGCGCGGTGCGTCCCGATGCGCCGCACACGCTCGTGGAAATCCTCGAGCGGTGCCTGGCCAAGCGGCCTCAGGATCGTTGGGACAACGCGCTGCAGCTGCGCGATGTGCTGCGCAAAGTGCAACGTGACGGCTCGTTGCTCACGGGCGCGCACCGCGCCTATGCGCCGCCCGCGCCGGTGCCGTTACATCCGTCGGCGCCACCGCCGGTGGGTTTCAACGGGACACCCGGTGCGCGCACACCGGAACATCGCGAGGACGCGCGCTATGGGCAGCGGTCGGAAGACTGGGCGCCGCGCCACGTGCAGGTTCCGGCACCCGCGCCACGGTCGTATCCCGCGCCGGGCGCGTTGCCGCCGATTCCGTCGTTCCCGCCGCTGCCGCCCGGCGCACCACGCGAGCAGGTGCGCGAGTGGAATCGCGCCTCGAAGGAAGCGATGCAGGACTGGCGGGTCGCGGTGCGGCAGCAGCGTCGTGATGTGCAGACGCAGTGGAACGATCAGTATGGCGACGCGACCAGTGCGTGGCGCAGCGACGAAGACGTGATCGAGCGGTTCAGGGGACAGCTGCTCTGGACGGCGGGCATGATCGTCTTCCTCGGCGTCATCAACGCCACGACCAGCCGCGAATTTCCGTGGGCGATCTTCCCGGCGATGGGCATGGGGATGGGGTCGCTCGGTCGCTACATCCGGCTGCGTCGGCGTGGCATCACGCTGGCGCGCATTTTCGGGGGCGGGTCCGCGCCGAAGCTGGACAGCGACCCGCGCAGCAAGCCAGCGCGCATCGCCGAGGCCTCGCGGGCGTTTGTGACGCACGCCAAGTGGTTCATGGGCTCGGCCGCGGTGGCGATTGGCAGTCTCGTGATCGGCGCCTCGTTGGAGCTCAAGCCAATGATCATTCCGATGCTCGCGGCGGGACTCGCGGCGTTGGCGAGTGCGCAAATGCTGGCGCGCGATTTCATGCGCCTGCGTCGACTCGGCGTGTCGGCTGGCCACGCGTGGAACGGTTCATGGGAGGCGATCGCGGCGTCCTCCGACGACCGCCCGTATGAGGTGAAGATGCGTGAGCAACTGGCGCTGGTGGCAGGCGATCAACTGCTCGCGTCAGCGTTCGGGGACCTGTTGCGCAACGCGGTAGACGATCGGCTGACGATCAAGGATGTCACGGCGAAGCTCTCCGACGCCGACAAGTCGCTAGTGCCGGATGTGGAGCCCACGGCTGATGCGCTGCTGGAACGGATCAGTGCGCTCGCCAATGGTCTCGAGCGGCTGCAGCGCGATCTGCCCACGGATGCGCTGACGCAACTCGAGTCGCGCGTCGCGTCGGTGCACGCGGAACCCGAGCAGGCGCCCGACCGCGAGCGACGCCTCACGTTGCTCACGCGACAGTTGTCATCGTTGCAGGAGCTCGTGTCGCGTCGGGAAACCATGCAGCGTCAACTCGACAGCGCGACGATGGCGCTGCGGTCCCTGCGTCTCGATATCGTGAAGCTGCGTACGATGGGCGTGGGCGCGGCGATCAGTGACGTCACGAACGCGACGCAGGAAGCGCGCGCCTTGTCGAAAGACTTGGGATACGTGATCAGCGCGGCGGACGAGATGCGGAAGCTGTAACAGCAACTGCAACTGCCCAGTGATCTGTGTTCAGAGTTCTGGCGT
>CAMBRJ010000372.1:0-3704 GCA_945870175.1 Gemmatimonas phototrophica | reverse complement strand
TACTGCAGGCCCTCAATCGCGAGCGCGGCTGCACCATTGTGCTCGTCACCCACGACATCACGCTCGCCGCCCGGACCCAGCGTACCATCCGGTTGCGCGACGGCGTCGTGGTGGAAGACATCATGCACGTGCCGGCCGCCGCGTCATGACGACGCAGGCCCTGCTCCGCCTCGCCTGGCGGGAAAGTCGCACGGCCCGTCGTCGGCTCGCCCTCTACATGTCGTCCATCGCGTTCGGCGTCGCCGCCCTCGTAGCGATCGACTCGTTCGCCGGCAACGTCACGCGTTCCATCCGGGACCAGTCACGCACACTGCTGGGTGGTGACATGGCGCTGCAGGCGCGCGCCGCCTTCCCCGCGGTGGTCGACACCCTGCTCGATTCGCTGCGCCGCGACCAGATCGCCGCGTCGCGCGTCACGTCGTTCGCCAGCATGGCGCTGGCTGAGCCGTCAGGCGGCACCCGGCTCGTGCAGGTGCGCGCCGTCTCCCCCGGCTATCCGTTCTACGGCGAGATCGAATCGGTCCCCGCCAACGCGTGGTCTCGCGTGCACACCGAAGCGATCGTGTTGGTCGACCCGTCGCTGCTGGTCGCCCTCGATGCCAGCGTCGGGGATTCGCTGCGGCTCGGACAGAAGATGTTTCAGATCGCGGGCACCCTCGGCAACGTGCCCGGCGACGCCGGCATCACGGCAGTGATCGGACCCCGCGTGTACCTGTCCGACCGATGGCTCGAGGCCACCGCGCTCTTGACGTTCGGCAGCCGCGCCGAGTACGACGTGGTGCTCAAGCTGCCGGCGTCGTTGGCCACACCCGCCGCCGCGAAAACGATGGCACGCGATCTCCGCCGTCGGATCGATCCGAAAGCCGCCGCGCTGCAGGAGGCGCAGGACGCGCGAGGGGAGGAACGTCGCGGTCCGGGCGCCGACGACGACGCGCCGCCGGCCGACACGTCGGCGCGACGCGCCGCCGAGGCCGCGCCCGACTCGGCCTCCGCCGCTGCCTCCGGTCTCGTGTCCGGCGCAGTGCGCACCCGCGTGCGCGTGCGGTCCGTCGCCGATACCGAGCGCGATTTCACCGAGTCGGTGGCCCGACTCGCCGACTTCCTCAGCATCATCGGCCTGATCGCACTGTTGCTGGGAGGCATTGGCGTCGCCAGCGGCGTGAACGCCTTCGTCTCGGCCAAGATCGACACCGTGGCGGTGCTGCGATGCCTGGGTGCCACCAGCCGACAGGTGTTGGCGTTGTATGTGGTGCAGTCGGCCGCGATGGGCCTGGTCGGTGCCGTTGCCGGCACGCTGCTCGGCGTCGCCGTGCAGTTCCTGCTGCCGGGGGTGGTGTCGGATTTCCTGCCCCTCGACGTCGACCTCGCCCTCGAACCACGGCCGCTGCTGCTGGGCCTCGCCACCGGCGTGTGGGTATCGCTGGTGTTCGCGATGCGGCCGCTGCTCGCGCTGCGTCGCGTGTCGCCGCTGCAGGCGAGTCGTCGCGACATGGACAACGCGGCCCTGCCCCGCGAGTGGAACGACCCCGCGCGCCTGACGGTCGATGCGCTCCTGGTGGGCAGCATCATCGGCATCGTGGTGTCGCGCATTGGCAGTGTGCGCCAAGGGCTCTACATCAGCGCAGCCATCGGCGGTGCGGTGCTGGTGCTGTGGATCGCCGCGACGCTGCTGATTGCGGCGGCGCGCCGCAGCACGCGGCCGTCGTGGCCGTTCGAGTTGCGTCAGGGCATCGCCAATCTGCATCGCCCCGCGAATCAGACGCGCGCGGTGACGCTGGCCCTCGGATTCGGGGCGTTTCTGCTCAGCACCGTGTATCTGGTGCAGGCGAATCTCCTGAGTCGTGTACAAGCCACGTCCGCCGGCTCGGCCGGCAACCTGCTCTTTTTCGACGTGCAGGATGATCAGGCGGCCCCGCTCGATTCGCTGTTGCGCGCGCGTCAGCATCCGATCGTGCAGCAGACCCCCGTCGTCACCATGCGCATCGATGCGCTGAACGGACGGAGCGTGTCGGCGCTGATGGCCGACACCAGCGCGCGCCGCGCCGGGTGGGCGCTACGCCGCGAATATCGCAGCACGTATCGCGACTCCATTGTGGGCTCGGAAGTGTTGGTGGCCGGCACGTGGTTTGCCGACTCGGCAGCCCGGGCGAAGGCGCGCGCCGCCAACCCGGATGCGCCGTTCGAAGTGTCGCTCGAGCAGAATCTCGCGACCGATCTTGGCGTGGTACTGGGCGACACGGTCACCTGGAATGTGCAGGGGGTGCCGATCACCACGGTGGTGACCAGCTTCCGCACCGTGAACTTCGCGCGCTTCGAGGCCAACTTTTTCGTGGTGTTCGCCCCCGAGGCGCTGCGTCGCGCACCGCAGCAGTTCATCGTCGTCGCGAATGTACCGGCGGGCCCCGCGATTGCCGCCGTGCAACGGGACATCGTGCGGCGCTTCCCGAACATCTCGAGCGTCGATCTCACCCTCGTGCGTCAGACGATCGGAGCAATCGTGGACAAGGTCACGCTCGCGATCCGCTTCCTTGGATTGTTCTCGCTGGCGATGGGCATCCCGGTGCTCTTCAGCGCCGTGGCGGCCACGCGACGCGCGCGCTTGCGCGAGGGCGTGCTGTTGCGCACGCTCGGGGCCTCACGGGCGCAGGTGGCTCGTGTGTTGCTGGCCGAATACGGAGCGCTCGGAGCGCTGGGCGCGCTTACCGGTATGGTGCTGGCGTTCGCCGGCGCGTGGGGCCTCACCCGATTCGTGTTCAAGGATCCGTTCGATCCCGCCGTCGGCCCGACCGTGGTGATCGCCGCCGGCATGCTGCTGCTCACGATGGCGATCGGCCTGTTGACCAGCCGCGACGTGTACAAGGAAACGCCGATGGCGGCGATCCGCGAAGCCTGACAAAAAACGGACGCGCCTACCGCCGACTGATGATGCCGTACGAGTCGGCGGTGGCACTGCCCGGCTTGTACGCCACCCACACGCGCGCGCCGACCATCCCGCGCAACGCCGATGGCACCGACGGCAGCCGCTTGCGGCCCGAGCCGTCGGTGAGGCGCAGGGCGCCGTCTTCATCGAGCGTACCATCCCAAGCCGGCACGCCAGCCGACGCGCGCACGAGATAGTCGGACACCACGATGTCGCGCGGTGTGATCTGCACGCCGCGCACCATCACCTCGGTGCCGGCCAGTCGACCAAGGCCCGACGTGGCCATCCCACTGAGGGCCACGTTGTTGCCGTCGACGCGCAGCACAACCTGACGCATCGGTTCCGCCCCGATGATGGTGACCACGCCGCGCACCGAATCAGCACGGGTGCGCCCGGAGAGATCACTGCCACCCGCGAGCCGCTGCGCAATGGCGCGCGCCATCGAATCGCCGCGGGCTTGCGCACGAAGACTCATCGCCTGACCCGCCGTCGTCGCGAGCTCGCCAGCACGCGACGCGCCAGCACGCGACGCGCCAGCACGCGACGCGCCGTTGGTATGAGCGATGGTGCCCTCGTCGATGCCGCTGGCGCCGCTCGCCACGGCACCGGAATTGATCAGCTCCGCTGGGCCGCGCTCGGCCTGTGCCAGCAGCGAATCACCCCGATAGCCCAAGGTGTCGAGGCCGGGAATGTCACCGGAGACCGTGACGCTCGTGTCCCGCTTGCACGCGGTGGCCGCGCACAGCAGCAGCACCCGTGCGCAATGACCAGCCATGCGATGCAG
>CAMBRJ010000371.1 GCA_945870175.1 Gemmatimonas phototrophica | reverse complement strand
GCCATGACTGCGCCTGCTACGAATCCGCTGCCGACGACCGACGACGCCGCCACGACCGAGTCCACCTGGTATGCGAGGTGGTCGGAGCACGGGGTCTTCACGGCCGATGCCGCACGCGCCGCCACGCGCGAGCCGTTCGTGATCGTGATTCCGCCGCCCAATGTGACGGCCGTCCTGCACATGGGGCATGGCCTCAACAACACCGTGCAGGACGTGCTGATTCGCTGGCGCCGCATGGCGGGCGATGAAGCGTTGTGGCTGCCGGGCACCGACCACGCGGGCATCGCCACGCAGAACGTGGTGGAAAAGCAGCTCGCGGCGCAGGGGCAGACGCGCTTCGACGTGGGCCGCGGGCCCTTCGTGGAGAAGGTCGCCGAATTCGTGGAGCACACCGGCGGCGAGATCCTGAATCAGCTGAAGGCCATCGGCTCAAGCGCCGACTGGTCCCGCACGGCCTATACGTTCTCGCCCGCACTCTCGACGTCGGTGCGCGAGGCGTTCGTGCGCCTGCACGAAGACGGCTTGGTGTACAAGGGCCATCGCGTGATCCATTGGTGCCCGCGCTGCGGCACCTCGCTGTCGGATGAAGAGGCGGAGTTCACCGACACGACGGGCAAGCTGTATCACCTCAAGTACGTGCTCGCCGATGACCCGACGCAATCGATCACCGTGGCCACGACGCGCCCGGAAACGATGCTCGGCGACGTGGCCGTAGCCGTCAATCCCGAGGACGAACGGTACCTCGCGATGATTGGCCAGGATGTGGTGCTACCCATCATCGGCGTGCGCATACCGATCATCGCCGATACGTACACCGACGCCGCGTTCGGGACCGGCGCCGTGAAGATCACGCCAGCGCATGACGCCAACGACTTCGACGTGGGCAAGCGCCATGGATTGGCCATGCCGGTCATCATCGATGCCGAAGGCATCGTGCGTGAGGTCGAAGACGCCGCCGGACGTGTGCCGGCGGCGCTGTCGGGGCTGGATCGCGCCGCGGCGCGCACGGCCATCGTGACGCTGCTGGAGGCGGAGGGCGCGTTGGTGAAGGTCGAGCCGCACGCCCACGCGGTGCGTCACTGCTACCGCTGCGACACCGTGGTCGAGCCGCGCCTCTCCGACCAGTGGTTTGTGCGCATGCGGCCGCTCGCCGACAAGGCGCTCGACGTGTTGCGCGGCGGTCAGCTGCGCATTCTGCCCGACCGCTGGGAAGCCGTGTACGTGAACTGGCTGGAAGGCATTCGCGACTGGAACATCTCGCGGCAGATCTGGTGGGGCCATCGCGTGCCGGTGTGGTACTGCGACACCCAAACCTGCTTGCAAGAGCCGATCGTGTCGCGCACCGATGTGACCGCGTGTCCGTCGTGTGGCGGTCGTGTGCGTCAGGACGAGGATGTGCTCGATACGTGGTTCTCGTCGTGGCTGTGGCCCTTCTCGACCCTCGGCTGGCCCGATGCCACGCCCGATATGAAGGCGTTCTATCCGGGCGACGTGCTGGTCACGGCACCGGAAATTCTGTTCTTCTGGGTGTCGCGGATGGTGATGTCGGGGTGCTGGTTCCTCGACCAGACGCCGTTCCACACCGTGTATCTGCACGGCACGGTGCGCGATATGCAGCACAAAAAGATGTCGAAGTCGCTGGGCAACGGGATCGATCCGCTGGACGTGGTGAAGCTGTACGGCGCCGATGCGCTGCGCTGGACCATGACGGCGGGCCTCGGCCTCGGCGTCGATGTCATGCTCGACCCCACTGACCTCGAGAAGTCGTTCGCGCCCGGCCGCAACTTCTGCACGAAGCTCTGGAACATCGGACGCTTCCTGTTGTCGCGCGTCGGTACCGAACCACTGCAGCCGTTGTCGTCGATCGCGCCCGAGCGACTCACCGCCGCGGATCGGTGGATCCTGGATCGTCTGGACCAAGCCATTCTCGACTGCGACGCCGCCTTGGGTCCGCCGCGACCAGCCAACGGACACAGCTGGACCGACGCCGAACGCGGCCGTGGTCTGCGTTTGTCGGAGTACGCCGAAGCGGCGCGGCGCTTCGTGTGGAACGAGCTGGCCGACTGGTATCTCGAGGCGCTCAAGCCGCGGCTGTACGCCACCGAGGGCGAGGATCGCGAGGTGGCGCGCACTGTGCTGGCGCATGCCTTCGACGGCGCCCTGCGCCTGCTACAGCCAGTGGTGCCGTTCATCACGGAAGCGCTCTGGCAGCAACTGCCCAACACGCCTGAGGGCGCGTTCCTGGCGCAGGCGGCCTGGCCACAGTCGCGGCGGGCCGATGGCGCGGTGTCGACCGAGGCGCAGGCCTTCGAGTACGCCCGCGACGCGGTGCAGGCGATCCGCAGCGTGCGTTCGGAGTACAACGTGAATCCGGGCGCGTGGGTGGACGCGATGCTCGTGGCGCCGGCGGCGATCGCCGAGCTGCTGGACGCACAGCGCGACACAATCGGTTCGTTGGCGCGCGCGCGGGTAGCAATGGCGTCGGAGAACCCCGGAGGCGCGTCGGCGCAGCTGTTGCTGCGTGACGGCGTGGAACTGGTCGTGCCGTTGGCCGGCATGGTGGATCTCGAGAAGGAGAAGCAGCGATTGCAGGTAGAACTCACGCAACTCGACACGCAGTTGAACGCGCTCGACGGCCGGCTGGCCAACGAGGCGTTCGTCGCGAAAGCGCCGCCGGCCCTTGTGGAGGCGGAACGCGCCAAGGCTGAGGAGTGGCGGGCGCGGTGCGCGCTGATGCGTGCGAAGCTCGGTACCTTCGGCGCGTGAGCACCGCGATGAAGGCCGTCGTGCTGCGGGCGGCCGCCCTGCTGCTGCTGAGTGGTTGCGCCAATCAGACGGCGCCGCCCGGCGGCGCGCCCGATCTGGCGCCGCCTCTTGTGCTGAAGGTGTCGCCGCAGAACAACGCCGTGGGCGCCACGCCGAAGGCCGTCGTGCTCCAGTTCGACGAGGTCATCAGCGAATCACCCAAGGGCGCAAAAGATATCGCGGAGCTGGTGTTCATCAGCCCGAAGAGCGGCGTGCCCGAGGTGGATTGGGGGCGCTCGAAAATCGCGATCCGCCCATCGAAGGGATGGAAGCGGAACACCGTGTATTCGGTGGTCATCAAGCGTGGCCTGCAGGATCTGCGCAACAACGGCATCGACAGCACGATCCGGCTGGTGTTCAGCACCGGCGGACCGATTCCCTCCACGCGCATCGCGGGCGTGGCCTTCGACTGGGCGGCCGGGAACGGACTCTCGGGGGCCTTGGTGGAGGCCGTCGCGCCGGACAGCACAACGTATCAAGTGGTTGCCGATTCCACCGGCCGATTTGTCTTGCAGTACCTGCCGCCCGGCCCGTATCTGCTGCGCGCCTACGGCGACCGGAATACCAACCGCACGCTCGACCCCATCGAGCTGTGGGACTCGGTGCGCGTCACGCTCACGCAGTCGGCAGACGTCGAGTTCTACAGCTTCGCGCACGACACCGTCGGCCTGCGCGTGGCGAACGTGACCCCACAGGACAGTGGCGTGCTGAAGGTGACATTCGACAAGCCGTACGCGCCGGGCCAGCTCTTCGGCCCCGGAGACGTCGTCATCAAGCGCGCCGACTCGTCGATCGTTCGCGTAAAATCGGTGCAGACGATTCCCGAGCGCACGCTGGCCGACACGTTGAAGGCCAAGGCGCGTGCCGACTCCGTCGCCCGGGTAGCCTCGCTGCGCGACTCCACGCCCGCACTGCGGGCCCGGACC
>CAMBRJ010000370.1 GCA_945870175.1 Gemmatimonas phototrophica | reverse complement strand
TCGTTTGCACTGCCCAGGCGGCGACGGCGGTCGCCAGCGCGATGACCAGGACGAGCAGAATCAGTGAAGTGGACATGCCGTACCTCCTAGACGTCGATGCGGGCGATGCGACGGATGAGCAGCGATCCGAGCACCACTGACCCGACGGTGTAGTAGAGGATGTAGCGTCCGGTCTCCGTCGTGAACAACGGCTGCATCATGCTGGGGTTGAGCACCATCAGCGCGATGAAGGCCAGTACCGGCAGCGCCGCGAGAACGGCCCCCGTCAGCTTCGGCTCGGCGGTCAGCGTGTCGATCTGCGCATAGAGCGCACCGCGATCGCGGACGAGCGTGGCCAGTCCCGTGAGGATCTCGCTCAGATTTCCGCCCGTCTCCCGCTGAATCAGCAGTGACGTGACGAACATCTTGATATCGAGCGAGCCCACGCGCTCCTGCAAGTCCAGCAATGCCGACCGGACATCGAGTCCGAGGCGTTGCTCGTCGTAGAACTTCATGAACTCCTCGCCCAAGGGCGCCGGCATCTCGTCGCCGACGAACTTCATCGCGGCCTGAAACGAGAATCCGGCCCTCATGGCGTTGACGATCATGTCGATGGCATCAGGCAGCTGGGTTTCGAACCGTTGCATCCGGCGCTGGCGCAGAATCGCCAGCAGCATGGCTGGCATCAGCAACCCGATCGCGGCAATGAGAATGGCCACCGACATGCCGAAGCGCTGCCCGGCAAGCAGAAAGATCGAGGCGATGAGCGTGCTCGCGATCACGAATTCGCCGACACTCCAGCGCACGCCCGCACGGCTGATGGCGCGCTCGATGAGCGCCGTGATGGACTGCCCGGTCAGGGCGCGATCGAGAAACGGAACGGCGCTCTTGCGCAGATCGCGAAGAATACTGATGTCCGACGACAGTGAGTCGCCGCCCGACCGGGAGCGCAGCGCGGCCATCGCCCGCAGTCGGCGACGGTTCGCGAAGGTATACACGCCCAGCACCACGAACGCGGTGCCGAAGAACACGGCGAAGAGAATGAGTGTTTGCATACCTAGACCGCCGAGAACAGACTGGCTGGGAGATCGATGCCGGCAACGTGCAGTCGCTCGGTGAAGGTCGGGCGCACGCCAACCGCCTCGAAGGAGCCGATGACCTGCCCGTCGGCCGAGATCCCGCGGCGACGATACCGGAAGATCTCCTGCATCGAGATGATGTCGCCTTCCATCGACGTGACCTCCGTGATCGAGGTGACGCGGCGCGTACCGTCGGACATTCGGGCAATCTGCACCACGACTTCAAGTGCCGATGCGATCTGCTCGCGAATGGCCCTCAGCGGGAGCGAGGTGTTCGCGAACTGGATCATCGTTTCCACGCGCGCCAGAGCGTCGCGGGGAGAGTTGGCATGGATCGTGGTCAACGAGCCTTCATGGCCGGTGTTCATAGCCTGCAGCATATCGAGCGCCTCTGGGCCGCGGACCTCACCGACGATGATGCGATCGGGGCGCATGCGCAGCGCGTTCCGAACCAGATCGCGCGCCACGACCTGCCCCTTGCCTTCGGCGTTCGGTGGGCGTGTTTCGAGACGCACCACATGTTCCTGTTGCAGTCGCAATTCGGCTGCGTCTTCGATCGTGACGACGCGCTCGGTCGCGGGGATGAAGACGCTGAGCGCGTTGAGCAGCGTCGTCTTGCCCGAGCCGGTGCCGCCGGAGATCATCACGTTCAGTCTGGCCTGCACGCATCCGGCCAGTAGATCGACCATCTCTTGGGTGAGCGAACCATTGTCGACCAGCTGATTGATCGCGAGCTCGGCACCAAAACGACGAATCGACAGGACCGGACCGTCGATGGCCAACGGTGGAATGATCGCATTGACACGCGAGCCATCGGGCAGTCGCGCGTCGACCATGGGTGACGACTCGTCGACGCGGCGTCCCACGCGACTCACAATACGATCGATGATCGCCATCAGATGCGCGTCGTTGCGGAAGGAGACGGGCACGCGCGACAGGCGTCCGTGGCGCTCGATGTAGATGTCCTTCGGACCGTTCACGAGGATATCCGAGATCGTGGGGTCGCGGAAGAACGGTTCGAGCGGTCCGAGTCCGGTCACTTCGTAGACGATCTGCTCGATGACGTCTTCGCGCTCCGCCTGCGTGAGCGGCGTCGCCTCCGAACGCAGAAAGTCGGCGACCGCGTTCCGGATCTGCGTCGCCAGCTGCGTACTATCCGCAATGCGTTCGAGTACCTCCAGATCGAGGCGCTCCACCAGACGGCGGTGCAGGTCGACCTTGAGTTGGTCGACCGGGCTCAGCGCTTCGATCTCGATTCGCCGCGGTGTGAATGTCTTCGCCAGCCGCTCCTGCGGCGTGGCCGGTGCCATTCGGCCGCGCGCTCCGTTGCCGTTGCCGTTCCCCGTGCCATTCGACGCGGCAAGCTCCGGCGCGCCGTCGGAATTGCTGGTTGCCGGCGGGGTCGGCGTGACGCCAAGCAGTCGGTCGCGAAGGCTGGCCATGGTTATCGTCTCCCGAGGCGGAACAGCCGCCCCTTGCGTGTGTCGGAATCGGCGCCGTTGTTGCTCGCGAGCCCCTCGGAAACCGTCCGGCCGGCCAGTTTCGCGGCGAGGTTCGCATAGCTGCGGGACAGCGCCGAGTCGGGCTCGTACTCGAGCACCGGCACGCCCTGCGTGGTGGCGTCGGCACAGGCGCGAAAATCGTTGGGCAGCTTCCACATGATCGGCCGACCGATCACCGACTCGGCATCCGACACCGACAACGCGGATGCCGCGTCGGATCGGTTCACGATGACCATGATCTTGTCGGCGGCGTATCCGAGGCGATCGAAGAGCTGCAGCGTGCGCTGGGTGCTGCGGAGTGCCGGGACCGAAAGCTGGGTGACCAACACCACCTTGTCGGCGGCATCCAAGGCAGCCAGCGTGCGCTCGCTCAGATAGTGTTCGGTATCGATGACGACGAAGCCGAAGTTCGAGCGTAGCTGCGCGATGATCGTCGCCGCAGCATTCGCGTCGATCAACTCCAGCACTTCCGGTTTGTCTGATGATGGCAGCGTCCAGATGCCGCCAGGTCCCTGGGTGAGCAACGAGAAGAGCAGGTCGCCGTCGATGCGGTCAACCTTCATTACGAGGTCACCGATGTCGTACGCCGGCTTCACATCGAGCACGACGCGCACATCGCCGCCGACCACGACGAAGTCCGCCAGAGCCACGCGGCGCGTCTCCGTTTGCTTGGCCAGCGCTGCCGCGAGGTTCACGGCGACCGTGGTCGTGCCCAGCCCCCCTTTCGCGCTATACACCGCGATCGTCGTGCCCGCAGCGCGCACCGGAACCTTCATACGCCGCACCAAACGGTCAACCGCGATGCCGAACTCCTTCTCGTCGATCGGCGCCGACACGAACTCGGGAATACCGGCGCGCATGGCGCTCAGAATCAGCTCCGGGGGTGCCCCCGGTGCCGTTCCGATGATCGCCGGGGTCGCCGGCCGGATTTCATGCTCGATGAGCGCCAGCTCCACCGGTCCGAGATGCTCCAGCGACAGGATGACGAGATCGAAGTGCGCGCTGCGAAGTCGCGACGTGGCGGCGGCGAGCGTCGGCACGCGCTCCGGCACGCTGAATCCAAAGCGCGCGAGGACCGTCTCCGCGCTCGCGTTCGGATGGGCGGCGTCGCCGATGATCAGCGCCGTGCGCTCCGCCGGGGTCGATTGCACAACCACTATGGCCGCTTCAGTG
>CAMBRJ010000369.1 GCA_945870175.1 Gemmatimonas phototrophica | reverse complement strand
GTGGTTGGACCGATCGCGATGGTGCCCTATGGGCGTCCAGGCACGCCGGCCCTTGCCGACGCCATGCGTCCATTTCTCGCGTCACACGAAGTGTTCCTGTTGGCGAATCATGGGGTGACCGCCCTCGGTCGATCCATCGAGGACGCGCTGCTGCGCATGGAAAGTGTGGAGCAATCCGCACGCATCCTCGCCGTGGCCCGCCTGTTGGGTGGGGCGCAGTCGCTCCCCCCATTCGAAGCGGCTGTACTTGCTTCACTGCATCCCCGATATGAGGATACAGCTCGGACGAACATCGGCTGAATCTCCGTTCGCGACCTGCGTCACACGTGGTCGTGATGCACCCCAGCCATATTCGTCTGATTCACATCTGGAGTCGGTTCGTTCATTCAGCAGCGCCCTCACATGACGGAGTCTCGCGCAGTGTCCATCGACGAAGTCCGGTCGCTCGTGGCCGAGCGGCAACGCTATGATGACTGGTTAACCGCGCTCGACGGGCGACGGGCCGAGACGCCGAGCCGTGTGTTCGATCGCGTGCATGGCGATTACGTCGCGCGTCGCGATGCCGTCATGGCGCAACTCCGCGAGCACGTCGGTGCGCTCTCGACGCACGGCACTGAGCTCGATCGCCAGCTCAGCACCCTCGAGGCCGAATTGGCCACCCTCGAAGACGAGCGGGTCGAGGCCATGCTGCGCACTGCGGTCGGCGAGTACGACGGCGATCGCTGGGAGACCGTGCGGCAGGACGTCGAAGCGAAGATCGCTTCCCTCGGCGAACAGCGTGGCGGCCTACTCACGGGTGTCGACGAGATCCGCACCTTACTCGCCAGCGCGACGAGCGAGCCGCCCGCGGCGGTTGTCGAAGCGCCCGCCGAGGCTGCGGTCGAGGTCATCGCGGTCGAGGTCATCGCGGTCGAGGACATCGCGGATGAGTTGACGATCGAGGCGCCGGTCTCGCACGCGGCGGAACCCTTTGCCGACGGCGATATCGCGTTCGGCGGCACGCCCGACGGGACGTCCGACGTGCGTCTGGTGACCGAGCTGCCCGACCTGGTGCCCGCGTCGGAACCGACCGCCGAACAGGGATCGACGGAGTTCGACGACGCCTTGGCGATGTTCGCCGATTCACCGGGCACGCCCGACCCCACGTTCACCCGATCGCTCGAAGGCATTGAGGTCGAGCTCGACGCGTACGGCGCCTCGTCCATCTCATCGCCGTCCTCGCCGAACGCCAGCACCGCGACGGCCGCTTCGGCGCCGTCCGTACCGGTAAACGCCGACGATACCTTCGATGACCTGGCGTTCCTGCGGTCGGTCATCGACCCGACGCCGGCCAGCTCGTCGCCCGGCGTGTCGTCGGTGCCAACGGCCGCTCCGACCAATGAGCCGCTTAAGACACTCCGCTGCACCGAATGCGGCACCATGAACCTGCCCACCGAGTGGTACTGCGAACGCTGCGGCGGCGAACTCGCCGCGTTCTGACGCGACGGCGAACACGAACGCGAACGCCACAACGACGAAGGGCCGGACTCACTGAGTCCGGCCCTTCGTCGTGCAACGTGTGCGGTACAACCTTAGGCGGCCTTGTTGGCGGCCTTCGCCATCTTGCTCTTCTGACGAGCAGCGGCGTTGGGATGGATGAGTCCCTTGCGCGCCGCACGATCAAGCAGCGAAACGGCAGACAGGCGATCATCGGCACCAGCGGCGGCGAGCTTCGCCCGCTTGACGGCGGTACGCAGCGCCGAGCGCTGCGCGCGATTGCGCACCGCAGCCGCACGCGACTTCCGCAGGTCTTTCTTCGCGGACTTGATATTCGGCACGGAAAACTCCCCAGCAGGTAGAATCGGTAAGTTCGGAAACAACAGTGAGGTGGGGCGGCGCCCCAGGCCACTGCGGACAGACCGGAAAACATATCCGAAAAGATGCCACGGGTCAAGAACCTCCAGCATCTCCGGCCATTCGCCGCGCTTTGACACCCGACCGGTGCAGGGCTACCTTCCAGTTCACACTTGCTTGCATTCGCGTCCTGCGCGCCCGCCGGCCGACCCCTGACGCCCCTTCCCAATCGCCGCTGCGGTGGATTCTACACAGCAACTCGTCCTCATCGCACCCGTGCTGCTCTTCTCGATGGTCGCCCACGAGTATGCGCACGGCTATGCGGCGTTCAAGCAAGGGGACATGACGGCGTACCAGCTTGGGCGCCTCACCTGGAATCCCCTCAAGCACATCGATCCGTTCATGACCATCATTCTCCCGGTCATGCTCGCGCTCATCGGTGCGCCCATTTTTGGCGGGGCCAAGCCCGTCCCCGTCAATCCGCGCAACTATCGCCACTACCGCCGCGGTGACATCATCGTCTCCCTGGCCGGCGTCGCCACCAACGTCGCCATCGCGATGCTGATTGTGCCCCTCATTGTCGGCGTCGGGCTGCTCGGACAGTATCTTCCGTCACTCATCAGACCCCTCGGCGTGCTGCAACAAATGCTGGCCGCCGGTATCTTCATCAATCTGATTCTCGCGGCCTTCAATCTGATTCCGATTCCGCCGCTCGATGGATCGCACGTCTTCAAGTATCTCCTGCCCCCGAAGTGGTCGCTGCAGTACCAGCGCCTCGGGGGAGTCGGCTTGCTCCTGCTTTTCGCCGTGCTCTCGTTCGCCCGGCCGCTCGTGAATATCTGGCTGGCGCCCGCCTACATCCTGCGGACGCTCGCCGAGCAGTTCTACTTCCCGTACATGCTGCCAAACCCCTTCGCGTGAAGGCCGCGTGATCGCTCAGAATTTCCGCCACGCCGAACACTCGGCCACCCCCTTTGTCGTCGAGCTCAGCCATTTCACCGGCCCGCTCGATCTGCTGCTGTCGCTCATCCGCGATGAACAGCTCGACATTTACGACATCCCGGTTGCCCGCATTGCCGAGCAATTCCTGGCGCGCATTAGCACGCTTGGACTCGACGAAGCCGCCGATTATCTCGAGATGGCCGCGCGACTGCTCCGCATCAAGGCGCAGATGCTCCTGCCGCGGGCTGAGGGCGAGGAAGCGTGGGAAGATCCCCGCGCCGAACTCGTGCGCCGCCTGCTCGAGTATCAGCAGATGCGCGAGGTCGTCGATCTCCTCGAGCGTCGTGGCGAGGAGCGTCGGCACCAGTTCCCACGTCGTTGGGTGCCGCAGGCCGTCGACATCACGCCCATCAACGCGCCGCTCTCGCTCTCCCTCGGAGAGCTGCTGGCGGCGGTCGATCGCGTGCTGCGCACGACCAAGGAACCCGCGCTGCACGAGATCATCCCGCGCGCCCTCGATGTCGCTGGTGCCATGGTGACGGTTCGGGCCGTGCTCGCCATGCGCCGCTCGGCCCGCTGGTTCGATATGGTCGGTCGTGACGCCGAGCCCTGGCAGATCCTGTCCGTGCTGCTTGCGTTACTTGAATTGGCGAAGCTCGGTGAACTGCGGATCGCGCAGCAGCACGCCTTCGCCTCTGTGGAGATCCGTCGTGACGCCGTTAGCGAAGCTGCTTGAAGCCGCCCTGTTCGCCGCCCCGCGCCCCATGGCCATGGACGCGCTGGCGGCGTTGGACGTCGAAGCGAGTCCCGCGGCGGTAGCCGCGGCGCTAGATGAACTGCGCGAGCATTACGACGTTGATGGCCATGGCGTCGAACTGGTCGAGCAGGGCGGCGGCTGGCAGATCCTCACGCGCGCCGAGTTCGCCGAAGCCATCGAGCGCGCGCAGGTCGCCGTGCGTCCGCAGCGACTCTCGGCCGCCGCGCTCGAG
>CAMBRJ010000368.1 GCA_945870175.1 Gemmatimonas phototrophica | reverse complement strand
ATGGTCGTCGCCCACAAGCGGGAGATTCTGCACCGACAGCTGGTGGTGGAGCGCCTGGCCAACATGGCGATCGAACTGTATGCGCGGACCACGACGATCGCCCGCACGCAGCGCTTGATCGACGAACGCGGCGCCGAGGCATGTGCCCGCGAGATCGCGCTGACCGATCTGTTCTGCATCGAGTCCGGTCGTCGCTTCCGCGCGATCCGCCTGGAGCTCGATGGCGACGCCGGAGAGTCGATGGATGAGCTGCGTCGTGATATCGCCGCGCGCGTTCGTGAGGAACACGGGTATGGATCGAGCGACGCGCTGATGGATGTGGCCGTACCCCCGCTGCCAGCGTGGAGTCTCAGCAAGGCTGAGCAGGAGCGTGCCGTTACGCGTCGTTCTTCAGCAGACCCAGCTTGAGGGCGAACTTCACGTAGTCGGGGCGATGCGAGAGGCCGACCTTCTCGCCGATGCGCTGTTTGTACGTGTCGACCGTTTTCGGCGAGATGCCGAGGTGCTCGCCGATCTCCGGCGCCGTAAAGCCCTCGGCGACCATCTTGTGCACGGCCTGCTCGCGGCTGGTGAGCTTCTCGAAGCGGGCGCGCTCCTCGGCGTTGCCATCGCGTCGGGCTAACCCGCGGGCGAGGGCACGGGCGGCCGTGGGCTGCACGTAGACATCGCCGGCGGAGACGGTGCGCACGGCGTCGACGAGTTCGCGATCGGCCACCGACTTGAGCAGGTATCCGCCCGCGCCGGCTTCGAGCAACGCGACGAGATGTTCGTCTTCGGTGTGCATCGTGAGCACCAGCACCCGGCGCGTGATCGGCTCACCCGGCTTCGGGGGGCGCAGCGCGTTCGCCTTCTGCAGCTCACGCGTGGCGGTGAGCCCATCCATGTCGGGCATAGAGAGATCCATCACGATCACGTGCGGATCGAGGCGTTCGGCGAGGACGAGCGCATCCTTGCCACTGCCGCCTTCGCCAACGACCGTAATGTCCTTCGCGGTCGACAGCACGGCTTTGAGTCCAGCGCGAACAATCTGGTGGTCATCCACCAGCACCACTCGAATCAAGTCAGGTCGCATTCGTAAATTTGGGACGTACCCGGCAGCAATGCGAGGGCGACTCGCCGCCGCCACGGGGCTTGACTATGCGAAACACGTAGACGAATCTCGGCCGTAGAATCATCGTGCGCGCCGTGCGCCCGCGCGTGAGTTCGGCAAATGCCGGCCGGACATCGTGCCTACGAAATGTCCGGGTGTGCCATGTCGTGCCTCGGCTGGTTAGGCGATGCCCAAGGCCGGCAAGATCGTGCCGACGCAGCGCCCGAATCCGATGCGCGCGGCCCCTTCGCGCTCGGCAAACGCCGTAATCTCCAGTTCGTCACCGTCTTCGAGGAAACGGCGCGTCTCCCCATTGGGGAGTGTGAGCGGCTCCGCGCCACGCCAGGTGAGCTCGAGGAGGCAGCCGCGGCTCTCCTTGGCCGCACCGGAGATCGTCCCGCTGCCCAGCAGGTCGCCGGGGCGGAGATTGCAGCCGCTGCTGGCGTGATGCACCAAGAGCTGCGCCATCGACCAGTACAGGTCGGTGGCCTGCCCCTGGGTGAGTCGGACCGCGGGTTCACCCGCCTCGCGCATCTTCGCCGTACGCAGCCAGGTTTCCACCGTGATGCCGAAGCCGCCAAGGGCCCGGTCGGCATCGCTGGTGAGATACGGCAGCGGTTCCGGATCGCCCTCGGCTCGTGGCGCCAACGGCTGGCGGAACGGCTCCAGTGCCTCGAGGGTGACCACCCACGGACTGATCGTGCTCGCGAAATTTTTGGCGAGGAACGGGCCCAGCGGCTGGTACTCCCACGCCTGAATGTCACGCGCCGACCAATCGTTCAACAGACACAGACCGAACAAGTGCTCGTTGGCCTGCTCGATCGGGATCGATTCGCCGAGCACGTTCCCCGTGCCCACGAACGCCGCGAGCTCGAGCTCGTAGTCCAGTAGTCGGGAGGGGCCAACCGACGGGACGTCCTCGTTCGGACCTTTGCGCTGTCCCACGGGGCGACGCACCGGCGTGCCGGACACGACAATGCTGGACGCGCGGCCATGATAGCCGATCGGCACCCACTTGTAGTTGGGCAGCAGCGGCTGGTCGGGGCGAAACATCGACCCGACGTTGGTGGCGTGATGCACCGACGCATAGAAGTCGGTGTAATCGCCGATCTGCGCCGGCAGAAACAGCTCGGCGTCGGTTTGCAGTACCAGCGCATGCTCGGCGATCTGCCGACGATGCACGGCCGCCGAATCGGCGAGGAGCGCGGAGATCGCGTTGCGGAGCGCCCGTCGGGCCGATGCGCCCCGCGACATCAGCTCGTTGAGCGTCGGCATGGCGCAAGCCGTCGCCGCTTGGCGCGCCTCGCTGTCCTCGTCGAACAGTCCGGCGGCAAGACAGGCGGCCAGATCGAGGATGGCGGCGCCGATGGCCACGCCGACGCGCGGCGCCTCACGGGTGCCCGCCCGACGAAAAATGCCGAAGGGCAAATTCTGAATCGGGAAGTCGGCACCGCGCACATTGGCGGTCTGTACCCACGAGCGAAGCGCGGGGTCGTTGGTTGGATCGATCGACATGCGGTGATTCTAGCGCGTCAGCCCGCGCGGCGCTGCCTTCCGCTCAGAGCCAGCCCAGCGCGCGCGATTCATCCACCGGCTCGGTAAATGAGCAGGACCCGAAGCTCACCAATCCCTGGGCGCGCATCTGCTGGAGCGCGTCGCGGGTGAAGGTGAGCGTGCGATCGGGCCCGTGCCATGCCACGTGGAGATCGCTGAACTCGATGCGTCCGGCGTCGGCCTCTTCAAGCAGGGCGATAGCTTCGGCTTCGCTGCCGCCGCTCTCAAGATGCGCGACCGCGAGCGCCACATTGAGGAAGCCGTACATGCGACCGGTGGCCGCATCGGGCTCATAGGTCAGCCGATACGTACCACGCAGCGGGTGATGCAGACCGGCCGTGGCCTTCGCCGTCACTCCGTGCACGATGCACGCGGCGAAGAAGCGCACGACCAAGTCGGGTGAGGGCACCATGTCGGCGGTCGTGCCACCCATGCGCACCTTCGCGTGGCGTCCGGCACGCGCGACCGCGGCGATGCCGGCGTCGATATCGCCGTCGAGCGGTATCTCGATGAACGTGAGCAGGTCGCGGGGCGTCGCGGCGTCGATGCGTTCGATGTCACCGACCGACGTGGCCTTGATTTCATACGCGTCGACTCTGGCGCCACACTCTTCGAAGCACACGCGGTGCCGTTCGTTGAAGGCGGCGATCTCCGCGAGATCACTGGCGAGATCGGGGCTTGCGGTCGCCGAGAGGCGCCACGGGATCGCGCCCGCATCACGCGGCAGGAGCGGATCGGCCGTGGCGGAGAAGAGCGCGAGCGACTGCGCCGGACAGATGAATCGGCCCAGGATGTAGCCGGAGCCGGCAGCGCGGTAGTGCGCGTAGTTGCGCACCGCGTTGGGCATGGCGAGCGCGGCCGGCGCGAAGAGTCCGGCGTAATCGACCAAGCCCTCCAGCAGAATGCGGGAGGCGCGATCGGTGATCGGGGGGAGGCGAACAGGCATGACAGGGGGCCCTTCAGGAGATCTTACAAACCGTCGAAATCGAGACCGAGATCGAGCGCTGGGGCGGAATGCGTGAGCGCGCCAACGGAAATGCGATCCACGCCCGTGTCCGCGATGCGGCGCACGGTGTCGAGCGTGACGCCGCCCGACGCTTCCGTGATCACGCGACCGCGGCAGCGC
>CAMBRJ010000367.1 GCA_945870175.1 Gemmatimonas phototrophica | reverse complement strand
TGAACCTTGGGTCGCACGCCTTTGATCAGCAGGGGCGCCTGTACTATCGGCAGGGCAACGCCGCCGGCGGGCCTGGCGGCGGCGCGGCGGCGATGATGTTCGGCAGCGGTAACGATCGTGGCGGTAACGATCGCGGCGGCGGGGGACGTGGTGGTCAGCCGGGCGGCCAGGGTGGCAATACGACGCAGGGTCGCGGCGCCGCTCAGCCGGCGCGTCCCACGGCTGGAGACGATCCCGCGTTTCGGGCCGGTGCTCAGGGCGGCGGTCAGCCGTTCGGTGGCCCCGGCGGTCGCGGTTTCAACCCGGCAAGTCAGCCAGACTCGGTGCCCATCGTGCGCGTGGACTTCGACACGCGGAAGGCGGACACGGTCGCGTACGTGAAGGTGCCCAAGAACGAAACGCAGATGACGCGTGGAGAAGACGGCAGCACCAAGATCTCGATCAAGATCAATCCGCTACCGCAGGCCGATGACTGGGCGCTGCTGAATGACGGCACGGTAGCGATCATGCGCGTGCTCGACTTCCATGTGGACTACTACCGTCCCGATGGTTCGCAGCTGTCGTCGGACAAGCTGCCGTTCGACTGGAAGCGGATCACCGACGACGACAAGGCGAAGCTCGTCGATTCGCTGCAGACGCTCGCCAAAGCCGCCTCGGAACGCGCGGGCGGTAGTGGCGGCGGTGGCTTCCGTATGTCCTTCGAGCCGGTCGCGGCCGAGAAGCTCCCCGACTATTACCCGCCCATCAAGGCGGGGACGACGCTGGCGGACTTCGACGGCAACTTGTGGGTACTGCCGGCCACGTCCAACCTCTCGGCGCAGCTCGCCGCGCAGTTCATGGGTGGTATGGGTGGTCGTGGTGGCCCCCCGGCCGCCGGGGCCCCGGCCGGTGCCGCGGGTGCCCGTGGGGCTGGCCGTGCCGCCGGAGATACCACCCGTGGCGCCTTCCCTGCCGCCGCCATGGGCATGATGGCAGCCATGATGAACCAGCCGCCGCTCGTGTACGACATCATCAGCCCCGCCGGCAAGATGATCGAGCGTGTGAAGCTGCCCGCCGGTCGTCAGCTGCTTGGCTTCGGCCCCAATGGTGCGATCTTCCTCGGTGCGCGCGACGGCCGTCAGATCCTCGTGGAAAAGGTGATGCGGAAGGAGTGATGTACCGCCGATGAAAACGAACCGCCCCGGAGCAGCACGCTACGCGGCGGTTCGGTCTTTATGGCATTCAACGACGGCAGGCGCGCTTTCACGAACAGCAAAAGCCTGACCGCGGATTGGCACGAATGACCGCGGATGACTTTTACGTAGCGACGACAGGTTGCGAACGCTCCGCACGCTTCAATACCGGTGCTGTTCATCCGTGGTCATCCGCGCCGATCCGCGGTTCAGCAGTTCGTAAGACAAAACCGCCCCGGAGCCAAGTGCCCCGGGGCGGTTCGTCTTTGAGTGGTGTTCGCCCAGCAACCAGCGTGCCTCAGCCCTTCGGACCCGCGCCCAGAATCGCCGGCGACACCGCCGCGCCGAACTTCGTGATGTTGTCGCGGAACATGCCCGCCAACTTGCTCGCCTGCGCATCGTAGGCGGCGCCATCGGCCCATGTACGGCGCGGGTCGAGCACGTCGCTCGGCACGCCCACCACGGCGTTGGGCAGCTGCAGCCCGAAGATCGGATCAGCGGCGAAGCTCGCGTTCGAGAGCGAGCCGTCGAGCGCCGCACGCACCATCGCGCGCGTGTAGCTCAACTTCATACGCTGACCCACGCCGTACGCGCCGCCGCTCCACCCGGTGTTCACCAGCCACACCTGCGAGCCGTGCGTGTGCAGCAGTTCACCCAGCATCTCGGCGTACTTGGTGGGGTGCCACACCAGGAATACCGCGCCGAAGCATGCCGAGAAGGTGGCCTGCGGTTCGGTGACGCCACGCTCGGTACCGGCCACCTTGGCCGTGTAGCCCGACAGGAAGTAGTACATGGCCTGTTCCGGCGTCAGCTTCGCGATCGGCGGCAGCACGCCGAACGCATCGGCGGTGAGGAACACCACGTTCTTCGGGTGTCCACCGCGGCCGCTCGGCACGTGGTTCTTGATGTAGTGCAGCGGATACGACGCGCGCGTGTTCTCGGTGACCGACTGGTTCGAGAAATCGACCGACCGCGACGGCTCGTTCAGCACGACATTCTCCAGCACCGTGCCGAACATCTGCGTGGTCTGATAGATGTCGGGCTCGTTCTCCGGCGACAGGTTGATCACCTTCGCGTAGCAGCCACCTTCGAAGTTGAACGTGCCTTCCGGCGACCAGCCGTGTTCGTCGTCGCCGATGAGTCCACGCGTCGGGTCGGCCGAGAGCGTCGTCTTGCCGGTGCCCGAGAGACCGAAGAACAACGCCGTGTCGCCGGCGGGGCCGATGTTGGCGGAGCAGTGCATCGAAAGCACACCCTGCTTCGGCAGCAGGTAGTTCATGACGGTGAACATCGCCTTCTTGAGCTCACCGGCGTACCGCGTGCCACCGATCAGGATCGTGCGCTCGGCGATGTTCAGCACGATGAACGTGCCGGTGCGCGTGCCATGCTTGGCTGGGTCGGCCTGATACTCGGGGGCGTGGTACACCGTGAAGTTCGGCGCGAACGTGGCCAGATCTTCGACCGCCGGACGGATGAACATGTTGCGCACGAACGAGGCATGCCACGCATTCGGCATCACGTAGCGCACCTTCAATCGCGTGGACGGATCGGCGCCGCAATACAGGTCCTGCACGAACAGCTCGGAGAGCGTGTTCAGGTACTGCTTGATGTCTGCCTTGAGCGCCTCGTAGTGCGCCTGCGCCATCGGCTGGTTGACCTTGCCCCAGTCGACATCGGCTTCACTCGACGACTCCTGCACCACGAACTTGTCGTTCGGCGAACGGCCCGTGTGCGGCGTGGTCACCGCGACGAACGGCCCCATGTCGGCCAAGCGACCTTCGCCACGGCGGATGGCCGCTTCGACGAGCTCGGGCGCGACGAAGTTCCAGTGAACTTCACCGCTCGGTGTCAGGCCCTGGGAGGCGAGGCCTTCAAGGCTCTCGCGGCGAACGGCAGCGGACGGAGTGACCTGTGTCGCCATGGTGCGACCCTCACGGAAAACGTACGGCGGGACCGCCAGCCAAG
Organism: Gemmatimonas phototrophica; assembly: GCA_945870175.1. Taxonomy (GTDB): domain Bacteria; phylum Gemmatimonadota; class Gemmatimonadetes; order Gemmatimonadales; family Gemmatimonadaceae; genus Gemmatimonas; species Gemmatimonas phototrophica_A. The sequence goes on along the minus strand of CAMBRJ010000367.1, from coordinate 664 downwards.
CGCGCACGGTGCAGCGCTTGACCTGTCCTGCAAAAGATGGGCGGTGGTACTGGGAAACTGCACAGACCGGATTCGGCTTTCATTCGGTCAGCGAGCGAACCGAACGTGAAACATGATGGACGAGGCTCCCCGGCTCAAGCGGAGTCTCCCCTTTTCCCGCAGGAATTCTCAGGACGGTGGTATGACGCGTAAACGTGTCAGAGCGTAATATCGGCCGCTCGACCGAGGACGTTTCGCAGGGTGTTACGATCCCGATCCGTGGGCGTGCGCACGGTGGGGCGCGTGTACATCACATCGGTGGATTGTGGACTATGCCCACCGATGCCCACGGCATGTCCCACCTCATGCGCCACCAGCGCATCAAGGGTGGCCTGAGTCGCCGTCGTCGTCATGTCTACGCGAATCACGATGGCCGTCGTCAGCACCGTCGAGGCCAACGGTCGCAGTCGTTCGGCGCGACCATTGATCGGACAGAAATAGGTGTACCCCGCGGCGCCCGAGGGATTGAATGGGCAGGAGCCGGTGACAACGGGTTGTGGGAGACTGCGATCGTAGACGATCACGTCAGCCAGATCGCGGTTCGTGACGACGTCGAGCGTGAACTCGCGCTCCTGCGGGACGGCGTTCCACGCGCTCACGGCACGCTGCACCGCGCCGGCCAGAT
>CAMBRJ010000366.1 GCA_945870175.1 Gemmatimonas phototrophica | reverse complement strand
GCGAACGGCGAGCGCGTGACCCGCGGACGACTCGCGACCGCGTGGAATAGCGCGGCACATTCCCCGTCACTCACGCTGGTGGGCGAAGGCGCGAGCGCCGCGGGCTCCGGCTCGCTCGGCTGGCGACTCAGCGGCACCGGCCGCCGCGCCCTCGATCTGCGCACGCCGGGCGGCATCGTGTCCAACACCGGCAACATCACCGGCTACTCCGAGGGCACGCTCGGTTGGCAGGGCGCACGCAGTGACCTCACGGCCACGGGCTCGCTGCGCGACGAGCGCATTCAGGTGGCCGACGATCCCATCACCGCACCGAACTACACCGGGCGGCAGCAGATCCGCACGCAGCGCGGCACCGTGGATGCCAACGTGCGCCGCGGAGGCCAACGGCTTCAACTGCAGGGCGGCATCGAGCAGAACCGGCGCGCCGAGTTCGGCGACGACCGTACAACGGACGTCGCGCTTGGCCTGCTGTCACGCACGGTGTCGGGGTTCGCGCACTGGCATCACACCCCGATCGCCGGTGCTACCGGCGTGATCGGCGTCGCGATGCAACACACCCGCTTCACCACCTTCGGCACCGAAACGCTGATCCCCGACAACAGCGCGCGCGCGCTCGGTGTGTACGCGCTCGAGCAGCGCACCGTCGGCGACTTCGCGCTGTCGGCCGGCGCGCGTCACGATTGGCGCACGCTCTCCACGCCGGGTAACCGCGTGCTCGGGCTGTTGCCCACCGATCGCGCCTTCACCGCCACCACCGGCACGCTCGGCGCGGTGTATCGCCCCACCTCACCGCTGTCGGTGGCCATGAACGTGGCACGCGGGTTTCGCGCACCCAGCGCCTCCGATTTGTTCGCCAATGGCTTTCACGAGGGCACGCGCGCCTTTGAAATCGGCCGTGCCGATTTGCGGGTGGAGTCGAGCGTGAACGTCGATGCCGCGCTCCGGTTACGCACCGCACACGTGACGGGTGAACTCACCGGCTACGTGAATCGCATCCGCGATTACATCTACCTGACCCCCGTCGGCCTGCCCGGTCGCGCCCTCGATTCACTGCAGATCGAACAGGGCAACGCACGACTGGTCGGTGCGGAACTGGGCGTGACCGTCGCGCTCACGCGCACGCTGTCGCTGCACACCACCGCCGATCTGGTGCACGCTACCAACACGAGTGACGACACGGCCCTGCCCTTCGTGCCGCCGCCGCGTGCGGTGCTCACCATGCGCTGGGACGAGAAAGCGCCGGGCCGTCATGCGTCACTCTCGAGCGAATGGAACACGAAGCAAACGCGCACCTTCCGCGACGACTTCGCACCGAAGGCGTGGAGCGTGGTGTCCGCCTCGGCCGGCATGAGTCGTCTCACGCCGCGCGGTCTCGTGCACGTGGATCTGAGTGTGCGCAACCTGTTCGGCACACGCTACCGCGACTTCATGTCCCGCTATAAGGAATTCGCGGACGCGGCGGGACGCGCCGTTGTGCTCCGCGTGTCGGCCGATTTGTAACAGCGTGTGGTCTGTCGCGCGTAGTGGGTTCGGCGACGCTTCCGTTTGATTCACGTGAAACAGCGCCGCGTTCGGTGACCGGCACGCGGTTCGGGTGCGCGGCCACACCGCAGCAGCGCCGACACCCCCACCGCGTTGACGTGGCAGGTGCCGGCCGTGACGCGGACCCCCGATGCCGTGAAGTTCTGATAGCCCGTGAGTCGTACCTCCACGCGGTACGTTCCCGCACGCTCGAACGCCGCCACACGGGTGTCGAGCGCGACCAGCATCAGTGAGTCTACGTAGGCGCCGTCGCGCACGATCGGGGCGGTCGGCGAACTCGAGCACGCGGCCATTGGGTTTCGCCTTCTCCGTTGCGGCTACTTGCCAGTTGCCGTCCAGCCTGCAGCTTCTGACTATGCTGACTCCCCGCTCCCTCGCACTCGCCGCCACCCTCTTGGCGGCGATCACCGTCCGTCCTGGCCAGGCGCAAACGGCGCCCCCCGCTTGGGCGGCCCGTCTCGACACCGTGGCCCGCGCCGCGCTCACCAGTTCCAAGGCCCCCGGCGCCACCGTGGCCGTGGTCGTGAACGGGCGCCTCGCCTACGCGCAGGGCTATGGCCTGGCCAACGTCGAAACGCGGCAGCGCATGACCGCGGACATGCTGCTGCGCGTCGGCTCGGTCACCAAGATGTTTACGGGGACCATGCTGGCCGAGCTCGCCGAGCAGAACCGCATCGACATGACGACGCCGATCGGCGACCTCGTGCCGTCGCTCAAGGGCAAGCGCGTCGGCGCCGTGACCACGCAGCAGCTCATGACGCACAGCGCCGGATGGCTCGACAACGCGGTCGCCTACGGTCGCATGGGTGAAGGCGCCCTCGGCGAAGTGATGCGCGAAGTGAGCGACACCCTGTTCTATACCGAGCCGGGACGCACCTTCTCGTACTCGAACCCCAGCATCTCGATGGCGGGGTACGTGGGCGAGGTGGCCGGCAAACAGCGATTCGCGGCGTTGGTGGAATCGCTGGTCATGCGCCCCGCCGGCATGCGCCTCAGCACTTTCAAGCCGCTTGACGCACTCACGTATCCGATCGCGATGGGACATGCGGCCGGCACGAAGGGCATTGCCAGCGGTATGGAGATCGTGCGACCGATGCCCGAGAATACGGCGCAGTGGGCCGCCGGATTCCTCTTCGCCACGGCGCCAGAATTGGCGCGCTACACGATCGCCCTGATGAACGGCGGCATGATTGACGGCGCGCAGGCCTTCTCGGCCGGCGCTGTCCGCCGCGTGACCACCGGCTACGTGGCGCATCCAGGCGGCTCAGGCCTCGACTCGGCGATGTACGGCTACGGCCTCGTGGTCGGTCGCTCGGGGACGGATCGCGTCTGGACGCACGGCGGCTCGATCAACGGCTACAACGCAAGCATCACGATGCTCCCCGACCGCAAAGCGGCCGTCATCGTGCTCGTGAACGGACCGGGCGCCGGCATCGACGCCATCGAGTCGGCGGCGCTGCAGATGGCGGTCGGTTACTCAGAAGCCAAGGTCTCGGCGCCCGCGCCGCGTGAGGCCACCGCCGCCGAGCGCGCCGCGCTGGTCGGTCGCTACGCGCAGGGGCGGAACGTCCTCGAGGTGCTCGAGCAGGACGGCGCGCTGACGGTGAAGCAGGGCGGCGCGGTGATGACCGCGAAGCTCGTGGGTGCCAACGAACTGCTGGTCATCCCCCCTCAGGGCGCGACACGCCACATGTACGTGCGCAGCGAGAACGGCCGGGCCGCCTATCTCTATGCCGGCTCGCGGGCCTTCGCCCGGCAATAGAGCGTGGACTTACGCCGACTCGGCTTACGCCGACTCGGCTTACGCCGGGTGCATGTAGGCTGAAAAGAGCGTCACCATGTCGGGCGGGATTCGGGTAATCCGCCCCGTGTCGCGCGAAATCAGTGTCCAGAGCGACCGTCCGCGGGCCAGCACGTGGTCGTCCGAGGTCCGCACGATATCGGTATGCCGCTCGAAGCGCCGGGAATCGACCGCGCCGATCCAGGTCCGCGCAACGATCGCGTCGCCGAACACCGCTTCGCGGCGATAGTCGATTTCATGGCGCGTGGCGACCCAGCCGTACGCCTGCTTCATCGCGTCGGAGGCACTGGCATTCCAGTGGGCCAGCGCCACGTCGAAGATCCAGCGGAGGTACACCACATTGTTCACGTGGCCATTGTCGTCGATATCCGCCGGCAGCACGGTAATCGGGATATCGAAGACCTGCAGGCCATGCTTGGCGAACGACATTCGAGGGAGGGGTTGAGGTCCTTGGAGCCGGA
>CAMBRJ010000365.1 GCA_945870175.1 Gemmatimonas phototrophica | reverse complement strand
GTCGTTGGCGTGAAGTCGGAACTCGACATGCCGTTCGCGAGATATCCGATCTTCGAAATCAGCATTGTGCCGAAGCGGACACCGTCCTGCCCCTGACCGGTCTGCCGCAAGTCCACGAGCTTCATCTCGACCTCGAGCAACTTGGCGTCGACTGTACGGATGGCGCGGACCACCTCAGCATCGGTGGACAGGCGCTGCACCTGCTGCAGCTGCAGTCGCACCGACTCCACGCGATGCACCGCCGATCCCGCCTCGTTAAGCTGCTGCTTGATGCCGGCGAGCAGCTTCACCTGCGCCGCAATCTCGGCTTCGGTACCGCCGCTATTCGGATCCTTGCGGACCTCCAGCGGCTGCGTCTGCGTGGTGCCGTCGACGGTGAGGCGCACCGAGTACATCCCCGGCGGCATCAGGATCGATAGTCGACTGGTCCCCGGCGCCGTACGCCCCTGCGGGCCAGCCACGATGTGCTCAGCATACAGCGGGCTAGTGAGCAGCCGCACTTCCATGCTTGGCTCGTCACGCAGATCCCACGCCAGGCGATTCACGCCGGCCGTGTTCGAACCTCGGAGCGTGCGGACCACCTTCCCTGCCGCATCGAGAACCTCGATCGTGGGAGCGGTCTTGGCCACGGCCTTCTGGTAGTAGTTGATACTGGCGCCGTATTCCGGATCGTCGCCCGCCGTGGGGTCGTCGTACTGCGTGCTTGGCGCCGTGATCCCACGATAGCGATACGCCGCGCGCGGCTTGAACAGATGCGCCCCCTTGTCCAGCACCGATGCATCGAGCTGCTGCAGTGGCGCGAGATCATCGAGAATCCAGAAGCCGCGACCATACGTTGAGATCACGAGATCATTGAAGTGCTCCTGCACCACGATGCCAGACACGGGCGCGTGCGGCAGGTTGTTCTGCAGCGGCAACCAGTGATCGCCGGCGTCGTAGCTCAGGTAGATCGCGTTTTCGGTGCCGAGATACAGCATGCCACGACGCGTGGGATCTTCGATAATGACCTTGGCGTAGCTGAGCATGCTCTTCGGAATGCCGGTCACAATCTTCGTCCATGTTTTTCCGAAATCCGTAGTGCGATACGCGTACGGATCGCGATCGTTCTCCTGGTGTGCATCGATCGTGAGATAGGCGGTCGCCGCATCCCACTTGCTGGCGGCGATCGACCGCACCGATCCCCACGCCGGAATGCCCGGTACGTTGGCCGTGACGTTCGTCCACGTAGCGCCGTCGTCGCGCGTAAGCTGCACCAGGCCGTCGTTGGTTCCCACCCAGATCACGCCCTTCTGCTTCGGCGACTCGGCGATGCCGTACACCACGCCGGAATACTCAACTCCGATGTTGTCGGGCGTGAGACCGCCCGAACTCTTCATCTTGGAACGGTCGTTCCGCGTGAGATCAGGGCTGATCACCTGCCAGCTGTTTCCGCCGTCGCGCGTCCGATGTACGTGCTGACTGCCGGTATACACCGTGTTGTGATCGTGCGGCGAAATCAGCAGCGGCGCATCCCAGACGAATCGGTACTTGAGCTGTTCGGCGGCGCCATTCGACTGCTGCGGCCACACCTCGACGTTACGGAACTGCCGACGATTCTCCTCGAAACGCACCACGATACCGCCCACCATACCCGAGCCGGATGCCGTGCTCCAAATGATGTTCGGATCGGTCGGATCAGGCGTCGCCCAGCCGCTCTCTCCGCCGCCGACCGAGTGCCACATGCCGCGTGAAATGCCGGCGCCGCGTCCACCCTGCACGCGGCTGTTGCTCGGGCCACGGTAGCTCGGCTCGTCCTGCTTGTTGCCGAGCACATTGTACGGAATGTTGTTGTCGACCGTGACGTGATAGATCTGGGCGTTGTCGAGGCGCTGCTTGAACCACGTGCGTCCGCGCGTCGTCGTGATCGACAGCCCCTGATCGTGTGCTACGATCTGACGGTCGGCATTGGTGGGATCGATCCAGATATCGTGGTGGTCACCACCGGGCGCCTCAAGGCCGGCGAGGGTCGTCAGTGAGCGGCCGCCGTCGATCGACCGCGCATATGACGCGGTCAAGAAGTACATCTCGTTCTCGTTGTCGGGCGTCACCGCCATGCGCGAGTAGTAGTGAGCGCGGCCCATCACGTTGCGATCGCGATTGATCAGTGCCCACGTGGCGCCGGCATTCTCACTGCGCCACAGCTGCCCGCTCTCCGTGTCGCCCCCATTCCATGGCACACCGTCGCCGGTCTCGATCATCGCGAAAATGCGGTTCGGCTGCGATGGCGCAATCGCCAGCGCCACTTTGCCTACGGGCTTCACCGGCAGTCCGTTCCCCTTGAGTCGCGTCCATGTGGCGCCACCGTCGGTCGACTTGAACAGCCCACTCCCGGGGCCACCACTGGTGCGCCCCCACGTGTGGATCTCGATCTGCCACATCCCGGCGTACAGCGTGCGCGGGTTGGACGGGTCCATCGCCAGATCGCTGCAGCCGGTGTTCTCGTCAACGAACAGCACCCGCGTCCACGTGCCACCACCATCTGTGGTGCGGAACACGCCGCGCTCTTGCTGCGGGCCATACGCCGTGCCGAGCGCGCACACCAGCACCACATCGGGGTTGGTCGGATGGATCGCCAGCCGCGCGATACGCCCGGTTTTCTCGAGCCCCATCAGCGTCCACGTGGCTCCGGCATCAGTGCTCTTGAAGATGCCCTGACCGATTGAAATGTGGCTGCGAATGTGCGCTTCACCGGTGCCGGCCCAGACCACATTGTGGTCGCTCGGTGCCACGGCAATGGCGCCCATCGACAGCACGGACTGCTTATCGAAGATCGCGGCCCAGTGCACGCCGGCGTCGGTGGTCTTGTAAATGCCGCCGGAGGCGGCGCCGACATAGTACGTGGACGGGTCGCCCGCGATGCCGGCCGCGGTACTGAATCGGTTCCCTTCGGGGCCAATATGGCGCCACGGGAGCGCGGCGTACGCCGCCGGAGTGATGACCGCAGGGGCGGCTGGCTCGGCGGGCTTGGCAGGCGCACGCTGGGCGCCGGCCACGCCGGCCGTGGCGACAGCCGCCGCGACGGCGAGCGTCGCGGCAGTTCGGGAGCGGAAGAAACGCATGAGGACCTCAGAAGGGGGACGTAGCAGCTATGCTACTGCCTTCTGAGGTCCTCGTCAAAGCGGAGCAGGCCCCGCTTACGCCATCTTTGCCTGCAAGCGGCGGTCGATGGCATCAAGGAACGCTTCGGTATGCAGGTACGGCGTGTCCTTCGAAATGAGAATCGCCAGATCCTTCGTCATTTCGCCCGCTTCCACCGCGTCGATGCACACCTGCTCGAGCGTATCGGCGAATGCCGTGACCGCCGGCGTGCCATCGAGCTTGCCGCGATGCGCCAGACCACGCGTCCAGGCAAAGATCGACGCAATCGGATTGGTCGACGTCTTGTTGCCCTTCTGATACTCGCGGTAATGACGCGTCACCGTGCCGTGCGCCGCTTCCGCTTCCATCGTCTTGCCGTCGGGCGACAGCAGCACGCTCGTCATGAGACCGAGTGAGCCGAAGCCCTGCGCCACGATGTCCGACTGCACGTCGCCGTCGTAGTTCTTGCACGCCCACACGTAGCCACCTTCCCACTTGAGCGCCGACGCCACCATGTCGTCGATCAGGCGGTGCTCGTACGTGAGTCCCTTGGCGTCGAACTGGGCCTTGAACTCATTGTTGAACACCTCCTCGAACAGATCCTTGAACTGGCCGTCGTAGGCCTTGAGGATCGTATTCTTCGTGCTCAGGTACACCGGATAGTTGCGCTGCAAACCATAGGTGAGGCTGGAGCGGGCAAAGT
>CAMBRJ010000364.1 GCA_945870175.1 Gemmatimonas phototrophica | reverse complement strand
AATCACACTGATCATCTTGCCGCGCGCGTAGGTCGGCGAGTCGAACCACAAACGCACCTCCTTCGCACCCGGCGGGACATCTACGCTGATCAACGTGTGATCGGCGCGACGCACGATGCCCGGCTTGCCATCCACCTCGGCGTGCCAATCAGGATACCAGTTCTCCGACACCACGAGCTGGCTGGTGGCCGCTTCGGCACCGGTGAGCGCGATGCGCATCTTTCCGGCGCTCCACTCCGTGACCGTAGCCTTCACCTGCGGCGCGGGGAACGGCGGCGTGGCGTTGGGCGACGTGGCTGTGGACGTATCGGGCAACAACGCCACGTTGTTCACCGGGAATCGCGGATCGATCACCGTAGCCAACCCCTGCTCTTCACTCAGCTTGGCCGACACCGGCATCACGCGCGCATAGGCCGGCGTGACGTCGCTTTCGTATAGCGTGGCCGTGGTGCTGAATGCCGTGGGCGACGGCGGCACCACCACGTGGAATCCCGGCACCGGCTGCGTATCGGGCAGAATCAGATACCGGATCGACAGCAGGTCGAACATGTTCGGCGTGAGCAGGTTACGGAATCCTTCCTTCGCCCCCGCCAACTCGTTGTAGCGACGCAGCTGGAAGCCATGGTAGCCCATCGCACTCGGAATGCGATACGCCATCAGGATCGACTGCGCGTAGCTGTTGCCGCCGTCGATCACGCGATACGGAGCCGGCACCTTCTTGAGATACGTCGTGACGGCATCGTTCGCGAACAGCGTGCTGGCGCGCGGCGAGAAGGTGTAGAACTGCTTGTCCACACTCCACAAATCGAGCCCAAGGAACACCAGCAGGGCGGCCGTCGCCACGCGCGGCGCGACGCGTCCCGCCGCCGCGGCCCAGAGCACCACGCTGCCGAGCGCCACGAACACCAGCAACCGCAGTGCCCCGCTCTGCAGATACGGCGCGTTGGCCGCCACACCTTCAAGGCGCTCCGGAATCGCCAGCGATTCGGCGAGTCCCTGCAAGCCTCCCACCGTGCCCAGCAGCGCGAACACCATCGCACCGCCAATCACGATCAGCACCGTGCGCATCGGCACGGCCCGCGCCAGCAAGCGATCGAAGCCCACGCCCGCCAGCACACACACCATGAACGCCGGCAGGTAGAACACCATGCCCATGGCGCGGATCTTCTTCACCAGCGGCAGCAACTCGTAGAACGGCCGGTAGAACGGCGTGTAGCCGCCGAACGACAGCATGAGGAAGAACAACGCGCCGACGCCGAACGCGATCACGAACCGGCGACGCGCCGTGTCACCCAACGCCAACGCCGCCAGCGCCAGCGGCAGGAAGCCCATGTACTCGGTGTGGAATTTGATCGGGTTGCGGCCCCAGTACTGATCGAGCACGCCGTTGAACTGCGGCAGCAGCAGCGTGAAGATCTCCGACGGCGGCAGCGCATAGCTGGTCGCAAACTCCCAGCCGGTATCGGGGCCACCTTCGGCCCGCGGCGAGAACGGGATGTACTCCAGAAACGGCATCACCTGCAACGCCGTGATCCCGCCACCCACAGCCACCGCAATGGCCGAGAATCCCAGCGCCTTCCACGGATTCAGTCCGGCCGGACGCTCGGCGTCGAAGAACGCGAGGTAGATCGCCCACAGCCCCAGCGCCAGCAGCAGGAAGTACGCCATGTGATAGTGGCCGAGCACGATGAGGGCGACCACGAACGCGAATGCGCCGTAGCACCACGTTTTTCCATGGCGAATGGCGTGCAGCAGCGTCCAGAAGGCCAGCGGCGTGAGCGCCGACACGAACAACTTGCCGTCATGCCCCGGACTCATCTGCGACGCCACAATGCCCGTGAGTTCGTACGCCACACCCGCAATCACACTCGCATTCCACGAAAGCCCGAGCGACCGACAGAAGCGATAGGTGAACCACCCGGTCAGCACGAAGTGGATCGCCATGCCGAGCGTGATCGCCACATCGACCGGCATGATCCATCGTAGCCACGCGGTCGGATAGAAAATGTCGCCGTGCATGGCCGCGATGTACGGCAGGCCGCCGAACAGGTACGGATTCCACTGCGGAATCGCGCCGTCTTTCAAAAATGACTCGGCGCCGAACAACCGGAACGAATAGCCGGCGATGAACATGTCGGAGCGGCCACCACCGAACAGCATCTGTCCGGTGAGGAGCGGCCACAGCAACAGCATCGCGGCGCCAAGACAGAGTGCGAAGGCGAGCGTATGGTCGAGCGCAAAGGAGCGCGTCGGCCCGGCGCTCGGCGAAGCCGCGCTTGGCGAGGTCGAAATCGTGGAATGGGCGGAAGGCATCGGGGAAAAGTAGAGCCCCGCTGCGGATCGCGCACGACGGCGGCCAACCGGATGCCCACGGGTGGAATCACGTGTGGTGCGTGGAGTACGTTCCACCCCATCATGAAGAAACGATTTCTGGCGATCGCCGTCGCCGTTGCCCTCATCGCGGCCAGCGTGGCCGCGTACACGCCCGATGCCGATCAGGGCATGCTGCGTGCCCGGTACCTCGCCAGCCCCGGCGACCTGCGCACCATCGACGGCGCGTCGCTGCACGTCCGTGACACCGGCCCCCGCGATGCCCCAACGCTCATACTGCTGCATGGCTTCGGCTCGAGCCTGCACACGTGGGAACCGTGGGCTCGCGCCCTCGACCGTACGTATCGCGTAGTTCGCTTCGACTTTCCCGGCAGCGGCCTGAGCGCGCCCGATCTAGCCGGTTCGTACGCCGACGTGCGCAGCATGCAGCTGCTCGCGGCCCTCATGGACACGCTTGGCGTGACGCGTGCCACCGTGATCGGCAACTCGATGGGCGGCCGCATCGCCTGGTCGTTCGCGGCCCGCTACCCCGAGCGTGTGGAGAAACTGGTGCTGATCTCACCAGACGGTTTCGCCAGTCCGGGCTTCGCGTATGGCACGCCGGCCGAGGTGCCGCTGGCCCTGCCGCTGATGCGCTACGCGATGCCCAAGTCGGTGTTCCGCATGAGTCTCGAGCCGGCGTATGCCGATCAGCGAGCACTCACGGATAGCCTTGCCACGCGCTACTACGATCTGATGCTGGCCCCCGGCGCGCGCGACGCGATGCTGCAGCGTCTGCGCCAAACGATACTGGTCGATCCCATTGCACAGCTGCGTCAGATTCAGGCACCAACGTTGCTGTTATGGGGGCAGCAGGACGCGATGATCCCCTTCAGCAATGCCGCCGACTACATGAAGGCATTGCCGCATGCGACGCTCGTGCCGCTACCCAATGTGGGGCATCTCCCGTTCGAGGAGTCCCCCGACGCGTCGCTGGTGCCATTGCTCCGGTTTCTCACGAGCGCGAAATAGGCGGGCGTCGACCGACGGGCGAGGGTACCGTCGCGAAGGCGCGCACGGGAAAGGTCCCCACTCCCACCAGCTTGGGCGGCACGGCCGTGAAGGTGAAACCGGCGTTTGGCAACACGTGCAGGTTGCACAAATGCTCGGCGATCAGGATCTCCTCACGCAGCAACACCGTATGCACCGGACGCGTGCCGCGCTCGGTGTTATCGATGTTCATCGAGTCGATGCCGACCAACACCGCGCCCGCATCACGCAACCAGATCGCGGCCTCCTCGGTGAGATAGGGGTGCCCCTCGAAGTAGGCGTCGGTGCCCCAGTGCGCGTCCCAGCCGGTGTGCACCAGCACGGCCTTGCCGTGCACGTCGGACGCCGAGAGCTGCGCGACAAGCTGGGCTACATCGATGGCGCGCCCTTCCCGTTCGGTGGCGCGCACCACGAGCGTCGGTTGATCGACGAACCGTTCGAGCGGCATCGCGGCCGTGTCG
>CAMBRJ010000363.1 GCA_945870175.1 Gemmatimonas phototrophica | reverse complement strand
AGCCGCTGACGCTGTCCGCCCGAGAGCGTACGGACCGGCTGCCCGAGAAACGCGTGGACACCGAGCTCCGTCAGCAGTGACACGTCGCGCGGCGTCGTCTCGCCCCGCAGGTCGCGCAGTAAGTCGAGCACGTCCTGCCCGGTATAGCGTTCGGGGAAGCGCGCCGCCTGCGGCATGTAGCCGATGCGCGCCCGATGCGCGATCTGTCCCGTCACCTCGACGCCGTCGAACGCGATGTGGCCGGCGTCGGCGTGCACGAGGCCGAGCAGCACCTTGTTGAGCGTCGTCTTGCCAGCACCGTTCGGTCCGATGATCGCCGTGACCGCACCGCGGGCGATATCGAGGTCCACACAATCCAGCACGCGACGGTGGCCGAACGATTTCATCAGGTCACGCACCTCCACGAGCGGCGACGCCAGGCGGTGCCGGGGCGTGATCGGCGCGGTGATCGGACAAACCTCGCGGGCGGGGCGACGCAGCCGTGCGGGACTCATGGCAGTTTTCGGGGAGGATGCATCAGCGGCGCCGCGTCGCGCAGCGTTTCCGGCGTCAGCGCCGGCATGACACGCTCGGCGATGTCCAGCACATCCACCAGCAGACTTCTGGTGAGCACGAGCGCCGCCGGCGATTGCTCCACCAGCAACGCGAACAGACGGACCGGCGCATGCGACACGTCGCCGCGGCCATCATGATCGAGATCGTAGCCGGCATACCGGTCCCACCAGTTGCCGGTGAACGTGCTGTAGTTGCGCCGGCTGTTGGTGCCGACGTCGAATGCGTTGCCGGCAAATGCGTTGCCGCGCAGTAGATTCTCCTGCGCGTCGGCCAGCACCCGCACCGCCCAGCCGTTGCGGACGAAGTCGTTGTCGACCACCGCGTTGCGACTGGCCCCTTCGAGATGCAATGCGATCGAGTTTTCGATGAATTGGTTGCCGCGCACCTCGCTGTCGGTGATCTCTTTGAGCAGCAGGCCGTACGCCGCGCTCCCGCGGTTGCGTTCGAACGTGTTGCCCGTAATGTGCACGCGCTTCGAGTACATCACCGCGACACCCGATTCGTTGGCGCGGAACATGTTGTCTTCGTAGCGACACGAATCGGAGAACATGAAGTGCAGGCCGTAGCGATGACTGCCGGTGCTCAGGTTGCGGCGCACACGGCTGTTGGTCACGAACTCGAAGTAGATCCCATCGCGGTGACCGCGGATCACATTGTCTTCGAGCACGATGTCGCGGCTCGACCAGAGGTGCAGACCGTTGCCGGTGACCGTCTGTGAGCCCGCCATGCCGTCCAGTGTGTTTCGCCGAACCAGGCAGGCGCTGGCCCGCTGCAGATAGATGCCAAACAGGGTGTTCGTGAACGTGTTGTATTCGATCAGGCAGCCGGCCGCCTCCACTACGCGGAGTGCCGCACGGTCGGTGACCTGACTGGTGCCCGTGTTGCGAAACGTCATCCCACGCACCGTGACCGAGTCGGCACCGATCACGAGAATCTCACGCACCCCACCACCGTCGAGGATTGCGCCGCGCTCGCCTTCGAGCGTGAGCGGCTGTCGGATGGCGAGCGTCGGTTCGATGTACACACCGGCCCGCACGCGGACGACGCCGTGGCGCGCGACGACGCGGATGGCCTCGGTCACCGTGCGCACCGTCGAGGCAGAGGCGGTGCCCGCCGGCGACACGAACACCGTATCCGGCCCCGACGAGGCCACCATCGCGAGGAGCGTGAGCGCGGCGATCATTGCAGGGTCTGCGGTGACCGAGCGGCTGACGGCACCGGGGCCGCCGTTTGATCCGTCAGGAGCGTGAGCACCTGTGGCCACGAGAGCAGCTCACCACCCCAACGTCGTCGCATCGCCTCCACATCGGCGGCCGCATCGAGCGCCGCCAGCCGACGCCCCATCGGCGAGTGCCACGTGCTCCCGTACAGGAAACGCGCGTGCGTCACGTCGAGCCAGCGGGACGGATGCTCGACATCGGCCACCCAGATCGCGCGCGGCGCCGAGTCAGCAGATTGCGACGACACGTAGCCAGCCAGACATTCGATCGAGTCAAACGTCTCAATGCGTCCGTGGGCTGTCATCACCATGGCGCCGAAGCGCGGATCGTCGATGGTCATACGACAGTACCGACAGGAGTCCTCGCCTGCCACGAGAGGACGTGGACCGGCGCTGCAGGCACTGGCCGACAGGGCCAGCACCAGCGCGGCGAGGGACGTGATGGAACGGCTCATGGCATGCTCCGCGTCTCGCTCCCGGCACCGTCGCAGCGCGCCACCAGCGGCGCGGCGACGGCGAGGATCACACTCGCAATGGCGAGGAGTCCGCCCGTGGCCGGCCACGACGTGGCCGTGAAGTTGAGCAACTGCTTGCTGCCGATCAGCGGAGGCTGATACGACATGCCGGGCACTTGGATCGGCGCGGGTTCGAGATCGAGGTGGTGCCCGTAGTCGTATTCCCAGCGCCAGAAGTCGACGAGGCCGACCACGGCCGAGAGTAGTAGCGAGCTGCCCCACACGAGCATCCATCGACGGCGCCCCAGCGCCGCGACCAGCAGGCCAGCCACGCTCATCACGAGAATCCCCGCCCGCATGAACCTCAGCTCAGGAATACTCTCCGGCACGATTGTCTTCATGCCGATGTAGTGGTTCAACCCGTTGATGTTTTGCAGGTCGTTGGGCTCCACCCCGGACACGGTGTGTGCCCAGATGTGCATCCCCAGGCCCTCGGGGTACTGCGGCGCGGTCAGCGACACGCGCCACAGGGGGAAGAAGAGCGCGCCGGCCAAAGCGACAGCGGCCACCGCCACCATGAGCCGGGCACGCCGTACCGCAGGCATCAACGGGGTCTCGGTGCGCCAGTGGTGTGGATGGCATGGGCGTCCACGGGGCCGGTGCCAGATCCAGGAGGCGTGGGCAGGGTGATCCCGCGCTGCGCCGCCCGAGCGACCTGACCCTTCGCTTTCAGCGTGTTCGCGGTAAGCGGTACGCTCGATCCAATCGGCGACACGCGGACGTATCCCTGCATTTCCTGGTGCAGCGCCGAGCAGAAGTCGGTGCAGTACATCGGGAAGACACCGATCGACTTGGGAATCCACTTCAGCGTGCGCGTCTCACCCGGCATGATGAGCAGCTCGGAGTTGATCGCGCCCTGAATCGCGAAGCCATGGGGAATGTCCCAGTCCTGCTCGAGATTCGTGATGTGGAAGAGCACCGTGTCGCCCACCTGCACGCCTTCGATGTTGTCCGGCGCGAAGTGCGAGCGGATCGCCGTCATGCGCACGTGCACCACTTTGCCCTTCCGCTCCACACCCGCGTCACGCTCGGCTTTCGCCACCTGCGGGTGTCGGTTGTCGGCGAGCGAGTAGTACTTCTTTTGCTGCTTTTCGATCTTGCTGGCCAGAATCGCGTTGGCGTAGTGCGGTTCGCCGGTCGTCGGGAAGTCGAGAATCAGCTTCATCTTCTCACCCGAGATGTCGTACAGCTGTGCCGACTGGGTGAGCTCGGGGCCCGTGGGGAGATAGCGGTCCTTGGTGATCTTGTTCAACGCGACCGCGTACTTGCCTGATGGCTTGGTCGTTGCGCCACCGGGAATCATGAGGTGGCCCACCGAGTAGTACGTCGGCGTCCGGTCCACGACTTCCCACGTGCCGAGCTTCCACTTCACGATCTCCGACGAGATGAAGACGGAGGTGTAGGCGTAGCCTTTGCCGTCGAACTCGGTGTGCAGGGGGCCGAGGCCCGGATCCTTCACTTCGCCCGCGAGGATCGCGTCGTACTTGAGTACGGGGATGCCGCTGATCTCCGTTTCGAATGCCTTGTCCTTGATCGCCTGCTG
>CAMBRJ010000362.1 GCA_945870175.1 Gemmatimonas phototrophica | reverse complement strand
CGGCCAACAGGGTATCGGCCTTGAGTGCAGTGGTGCCCTGCAGCGCGCGAACGTAGTTGATCACGTCCCAGCGGTCGGCTTCTTCGATCCGGTTGTAGCTGGGCATGATACCACGACCGTTTCGCATGATGCCGTACATGTAACCGTCGGTGCGGCCCAGCGCAGACGGCGCCAACAGGCTCGGCGCGAAACCGTACGCCGGATTGACCTTCTTGAGTCCACCATTCGCGTCACCCGCCATGCCATGACAGACCGCGCAGTTGATCTGATAGTTCAACCGGCCGTTCGCGAGCGACGCTTCCGTGACCGGATGCGGGTTCGGAATGGCGGAGAACGAATCGATCACTGGCGGCAGCGGCGCGTACGAGATCTGGTAACCGGCGACGGCGGTACCCTGCACCGGGACGCTGAACTGCGGGTTGCCACGCGGCGGGATCAGCGAGTCGGCGTCGTTTTGCGACATCGGCTCCCAGGGTTCGATGCGGGGCTGATTCTTGAAGTCGGTGAACCACGCACACGCCCCGAACGCGAAGGGGAGCACAATGGCCGCCGCGAGGCGCGACGTGCGCGCGACGAAAGACGTCATGAGGAACGTAGGCTCAGGCTTCACGCCGCACCTCCACTGCACCGTGCTGGCGCAGCAGTTCTTCCGCCTGGCCCGCCTTGGCGGCGTCACACGCGATGAAGATGCCGAAGTACCCACCCGAGAAGCGGGCGTCGTACCCCGACGTGGTGCTGAGGCGCGGGATGCGCGAATTGATGAACATGCCGGCAACCGTGGAGAGCGCGCCGACGAGCACCATCATTTCGAATCCGATGATGGTATAAGGAATCCACGAGGCGACCGCCTTGCCACCGACCACGAGGGGCCAGTAGGTGGACGACCAGATGGCCACCCAGTAGCCGAAGCTGACGCCGAGGAGGCCGCCGATGAGGGTGAACCGGCGAACGACGCTTTGCGGGGCGTCGATCGCGTGCTCGAGTTCGTGGCGGATGGTCGGCGAATAGACCGTGACCTCGCCAAGCTTTTTCTTCTTGAGATCTTCGATGGCCGCAACCGTCGTGTCGATCTCATGGAATGCTCCGACAACACCTTGCATCAGTGATGCCCTCCGCCATGGCCGTGCTTGACGCGCGGCGCGACGATTTCCTTGAGCTCGGCGATAGCCATCACGGGCAGCTGCTTCACGAACAGCAGGAACCACATGAAGAACCACCCGAAGGAGCCGATGAGGAACGCCATGTCGACCCAGCTGGGCGCGTAGCTGCCCCACTGCCAGGGTTCGAACTCATGGGAGAGCGACGGCACGACAATGACGAAGCGCTCGAACCACATGCCTAGGTTGATGAAGAGCGACAGCACGAACAACCACGTGGGATTGCGGCGCAGCTTCTGCGACCAGAGCGACATGGGGAGGGACATGTTGCAGAGCAACATGATCCACGCCGCCCACCACCACTGACCGAACACGCGATTCCAGAAGAATTCCTGCTCCGCGCGGACGCCGCTGTACCAGGCGATAAAGAACTCGATCATGTACGCACACCCAACGACCATCGACGTGAAGAGCACGACCTTGGCCGTGGCGTCGAGGTGGTTGAGCGTGATGTAGTGCTCGAGCTTGAACCACTTCCGCATCGGAATCGCGATGGTCCACACCATGGCGAAGCCGGAGAAGATGGCGCCGGCCACGAAGTACGGCGGGAAGATCGAGGCGTGCCAACCCGGGGTGAGCGCCATGGCAAAGTCGAAGGAAACGACTGAGTGCACGGAGAGCACGAGCGGGGTGCTGAAGGCGGCGAGGAAGAGATACGCCTTCGCGAAGTGACGCCATTCACGGTCGCTGTTCCGCCAGCCGAGCGAGAGGATCGCGAGGATCCGCTTGCGCATCGGGTTGGTTTCCTTGTCGCGGAGCACCGCGATGTCGGGGATCAGTCCGATGTAGAGGAACGTGGTCGAGATGGTGAGGTACGTCGAGATGGCGAAGACGTCCCACACGAGCGGCGACTTGAAGTTCGGGAACAGCAGACGCCAGTTCGGATACGGCAGCAACCAGAAGAACTTCCACGGGCGCCCGATGTGAATGATCGGGAACAGGCCAGCGGTCATGACCGCGAACACCGTCATCGCTTCCGCGGCGCGGTAGATCGAGGTGCGGAAGCCGGCGCGGAAGAGAAACAGGATGGCCGAGATGAGCGTGCCGGCGTGACCGATACCGACCCAGAAAACGAACGTGATGATGAAGTTGCCCCACATCACCGGCGGCTCGTATCCAGCCTGACCGAGACCCCAGTAGATCTGGTAGATCCACGCGGAGGCGCCGATGAGCATGCCCAGCACGGCGACGCTGAGGCCCATGAACCATTTCTTCGTGAAGCCGAGTGTCGCGATGATCTCGCGATCGACCTGCTCGTAATCCTTGACGGCGGGGAGCTGGACGTCGGCCGACGGAATGTTCGGCCCACGAATGCCCTCACGCACCGGATATCCTACGGATGCCATGTGCGATGCCCTCAGGCCTGCGCCGGGGATGCCGGCGCCGGATAGTTGACCTTCTTGAGATAGACCACGGCGGTGAACGTGTTCAGCTCTTCGAACACGTGGTAGGCACGACGGTCATAGGCGAGCTTCGCTACGGTCCAGTTTTCGTCGGCCGCGTCACCGAAGATGATGGCGCGTGACGGGCATGCCTGTGAGCACGCGGTCGTGAACTCATCGGGCTTGACCTCTCGGCCTTCCGCCTTGGCGCGGTGCTCGGCTTCACGGATACGCTGCACGCAGAACGTGCACTTCTCCATGACGCCCTTGCCGCGGACGGTGACGTCGGGGTTGAGGCCCCAGTGCATCGGCTCCGGCCACGCGTACTGCTTGCGGTCGGGCTCGCCGTATCCGAACCAGTTGAAGTAGCGCACCTTGTACGGGCAGTTGTTGCTGCAGTACCGGGTACCGACGCACCGGTTGTAGACCTGCACGTTGAGGCCGTCGGGCGAGTGGTACGTGGCGTACACGGGGCACACCGGCTCGCACGGCGCATTGCCGCAATGCTGACACATCATCGGCACGAAGCGCGTGTCGAAGTCGGGCGAGAACTCGTTCTCCGTGTTCTCGTTGCCTTCGTAGTAGCGCTCGAGGCGAATCCAGGCCATTTCACGGCCCTTGATGATGTTCGCCCCCGGACGCTCATCCCAGGTGGACGGACTCAGCGCACGCCCCTGATAGGGCGCGCCGACGGTCGGGATGTTGTTCTCGCTGTAGCAGGCGGTGACGCAGGCCGAGCAACCGGTGCACCGTGCGAGATCGATGGTCATCGCCCAGCGGCGCTTCTCCATCTTCTGCACGTGGTCGGGGGCGTACATCCCGAGGTCCTTGGCGTTCGGGTTGGCCAGCTCACCCTGCGCGTCGGCCGCGATCGGCGCCTTGAGGCCAGCCTTGAAATCCTTCGACGGCAGGCCGGGGATGGCGTGCTCTTCGTGCTCGCCTTCCTCGGCTTCCTGTCCAAGCAACGCGGCGAGGGTCATGGCCTGACCGATGCCACGGCCGTGCTGACGGGCGGAGCCTTCGGTGGTGACCAGCTGCGACGTGTCGGCGAGCACGGTCACCTTGCCCTTGGCGCCGGAAAGCGTGAGGGCGCCGGAGGCGTCCCACCCACTCGCGCCGAGGTCGTAGGCGTTGATACCGATGTTCTGTGCGAAACGCCCGTAGGCCGTGTGGCCGAGGCCGAGCGAGATGGCCACGGTATCGGGACGCACCCCCATGTAGCGATACGCCGGCGCGGTGATCTTGCCCGCGGACGTCTCGACGGTGAGGTGCTGCCCTTCGACGAGGCCGAGCTTCTTGAACGTGGTGG
>CAMBRJ010000361.1 GCA_945870175.1 Gemmatimonas phototrophica | reverse complement strand
CACGCGCAGCCGCCTCTACGAAAGCGGAGCCGACGTATTCGAAACGATCCCCGCGCCGCTCGACGATGACTTCACCCGCGCCGTGATTCAGCGCGAGTCGCCCACGCTGGTGCCGCAGTCGTACGTGCTCACGTTGGCGTCGCGCGAGGCCAAGCAGCTCACGACCAACGTGGATCTCATGCCCGAGATCACGAAGGCGGTGCGCAAGACGATCGTGGCCCGCCGCGCCGACGGCTACTCGTTCAACGTGAAGGTGACGCTGCCGGCCGACTACAAGGACGGCACCCGGCTCCCGGCCATGTTCTGGTTCTATCCGCGCGAGTTCGATAATCAGGACGCGTACAACCGCAGTCTCACGCAGGGCGCCGGCGCGGCCAACCGCTTCCCCACGTACGGTCCGCGTTCGCTCGCCTTCATCGTGACGCAGGGCTACGCGCTGATCGAGCCCGACGCCCCGATCTTCGCCAGCGAAGGGCAGCTGCCGAACGACAACTACGTGGTCGATTTACGCAACAACCTGGCGGCCGTCATCGACGCGCTCGACACACTCGCCATCGTGGACCGCCAGCGCCTCGGCATCGGTGGCCACAGCTACGGCGCGTTCAGCACGGTGAACGCGATGGTGCATACGCCGTTCTTCAAGGCCGGCATCGCCGGCGACGGTGCCTACAACCGCACGCTCACGCCAAACGGCTTCCAGAGCGAGCGCCGCGACCTGTGGCAGGGGCGCCAGACGTATCTCGAGATGTCGCCGTTCCTGTACGCCGACCAGCTCAACGGTGCGCTGCTGATGTACCACAGCACCGAAGACCAGAACGTGGGCACTGATCCGATCAACTCGATCAAGCTGTTCCACGCGCTACAGGGGCTCGGCAAGACCGCGTCGCTGTACATGTATCCGTACGAAGACCACGGCCCGGTGGCCCGCGAAACCGTGCTCGATCAGTGGGCACGCTGGGTGGCGTGGCTGGGCAAGTACGTGAAGAACGCTGGTGCCAAGCCAAAGGTGACGACGATGTAGGGCTGTCGCGTTTGACGAGTCCGCTGAACAGATCACGCAGAGATGCAGAGAGCGCAGGGCTCGCAGAGAAAAGCAATACAATGCTTTTCAACTCTGCGCCTCTGCGCTCTCTGCGTACTCCGCGTGATCTTTTCACGGATGCCAGCTCATCACTCCAAGCTTAGAACGTCCAGTCGATCCCGATGCTCGGCAACACGCCGATGGACGTCTGACGCTCCGGCGCGCGCAGTCGCGTGCTCCACGCGACCGCGCTTACGTTCTGGCGCGCCGTGGCGTTTTGTACGTCGAGGTACGTGATCAGCTGTGACGTCCCGATCTGCCTGCGGCGATCGATGCGCGCGTCGAGCGTGAAGAACTGCGGGAGCCGAACGCCGGCGTTGTAGCGAGAAAAGTCCAGCGTGCCTTCGCGCACGCCAGCGCTGACGAACGGTGTGGTCGGCAAGCCCGTGGCCGTGCGTACGCGCCCCGACAGCTCCCACTTGGCGTTGGGGCGCCAGCCCAGCAACATGTTGGCCACCACCGGGGCGTCGAATGCACCGGGGCGCTCCACGCCATCCACGGCGGCGAAACGCGTGCGGTTCGCACTGACCGTGAGCAGACCGTACACCGGCACCTGCGAGAGCTTTTTCTGCAGCAGGAGCTCGGCGCCGATCACCGTGCCGCGCCCGAGGTTCGCCAGCGGCTCGAGTCCAAAGGGGATGTCGTTGGTGGCGTCGTCAAAGCCCGACGGCTGCAACACCGCCTGCGGACGGAAGCGTCGCGCCGGATACTGCCGATACCGCTTGCTGTACACCTCGACCTGCAGCTTCACGTCGTCACGTAGCGTGCGCGAAACGCCGGCAATGACCTGATCGGAGGCAAACGGCTTGAGCGACGTATTGGAGGCGTCCCCAACCAACCAGATCAGTTGCGGTGGCTGCCAATAGCGACCCACCGACACCGAGGCCGAGGTGCGCGCATCATGCTGCCACACCGCGCTGGCTCTCGGCGCCGTGCGCACGGCGTTGCTCAAATAGCCATACCAGTCGCCGCGCACCCCGAGCGTGAGCCGCAGCCGCTCACCGAGCCGCGACGTGGCCTGCGTGTAGAGCGCGCCGCGCGTGGCGGTGAATGACGTGTCACGCCGGAGCGGCCGCTCTACGAACGCCGCATCGCGCCGGAAGGCGCCGGGTACCGTGAGATCGTAACGCAAGTCCGAGCCGTACTTCGCCACCACGCCAGTTTCCACGTCGACGCGCGGCGAGAGCTGCCACTGGAGATCGGTGCGCAGCGATTGCTCGCCTTCGGTGGTGTTGGCCGCGAAGACGACGCTGGGCTCGCGTCCCGGACCGCCCGAATCATTCTGCGTGGTCGTGTAGCGCGTGAAGGTGCGCCCGAGGGTGGTGGTGAGCAGCCCCTTGGAGAGCGTGCGCAGCCAGATCAGTCCCGAGAAATACTGATCCTGCTGCGGTGCCACCACGCGCGAGTTCTCGAAGCGATTCTCGTCGGTGTCATTGTTGAACGTGACCGTGCCCTGCGCACCGATGAGCACCGCCGACAGTTGATCGCGCGACGACAGACGCCAGACGGCCTTCCCAGTGAGGTCGCGGTAGCTCGGAATAAAGCTGAAGCCGGCGGCCTTGAAAATGAAATCGAGATAGCTGCGACGCACACCAAACAGGAACGACCCCCGCTCACCCAACGGCCCTTCCACGTAGGCGCCGCCGCCGGTGGCCGAAATGTTCACCGACCCGCTGATGCGATCACGCGAGCCTTCGCGCAGGCGAATCGCCGTCACGCTGGCCGTACGATCGCCGTAGCGCACGCCGAAGCCGCCAGCCGACAATGCGGCGTCTTCGACAAACGCCACGTTGATCAGCGAGAGCGGCCCGCCGGTGGAGCCCTGGGTACCGAAGTGATTGATGTTCGGTACCTCGATCCCGTCGACGGTAAACAGATTTTCGAACGGCGCCCCGCCGCGCACCACCAAATCGTTACGTCCGGCGGTGGTCACGCCCACGCCGGGCAACACGCTCACGGCGCGCACCACGTCTTCCTGCACGCCCGGCGCGCGACGGACCTCTTCGGCGCCGAAGCGCTGCGTGGACACGGGGAACGACGCCGGCGGTAGCGGCGGGAAATACGTGGGCGCCACGGTCACCGCGACGAGCTCGGTGGCGACCGGCGTGAGTTCGATCACCACTTCGGTGCTGCGCGCCGTGCTGACCACGATATCGCTGCGCACGACCGGCGTGAAGCCGAGCCGGCGCACTTCGAGCCGTGTGACCCCGACCGGCACATTGCGCACGACGAAGCCGCCGACGGAATCGGAGAGCGCCGCGATGATCGTGCCGGATGCGGTGGCTGGCAGGCGGATGACGACACCAGCGATGGCTTCGCGCGTGGTGGCGTTGACGACGCGTCCGGAAATGGTGCCGGTGGACTGTGCCGCGACGACCGCAGGGGCGCCGACGCTCAGCACGAACAGCGCGTGTGTGATGATTCGTGCTCGCGAAACAACGTCAGACAGAGTGGGCATGACGGTAAAGTACCCACGGCCTGAAAACGATCCCACCGGGGCCCGGAGATTACTCTCGGGCCCCGGCGTGTCTGTCCCCCTCCAGCGCGTCGATCGCCTACGGAACGATCACCCGCGGCTTGGCCGGTTTCGTGCCGTTCAACCGCGGACGCGGGCCGTTACCGACTTCCACCACGAGCTCCTTGATGTAGTTCGCGATCTTGGCGAAGTGCGGGTAGTCGATGAACTCCGGCTCGTCGCTGCGCTGGTGATAGTCGCCGTGCAGACCGGTAAAGAAGAACGCAATCGGCACGCCCTGTTGCGCGTAGTGGAAGTGATCGCTGCGGC
>CAMBRJ010000360.1 GCA_945870175.1 Gemmatimonas phototrophica | reverse complement strand
AGTCGTGCATCGCGGCCAAGCGCTTCATTGTGTGCGACGCCGTGTACGACGCATTTCTTGAACGCTTCGTGAGCGGGATGCGCGCGTTGCGCGTTGGCGATCCGCGCGATGAAGCCACCCAGGTCGGGCCGATCGCCACCGAGAGTGTTCGCGATGGCCTCGCCAGGCAGGTGAGCGAGTCGATCGGGGCCGGTGCGCGCGTCCTCTTGGGTGGCTCCACTAACGGACTGGCCGGTTTCTTTTATCCGCCGACGGTTCTCGTCGATATCCCGGACGACGCCCCCGCCGCACGCGAAGAGCTGTTCGGTCCGGTGGCGTCGGGGTTCCGCGTGGCGGATGTCGCCGCCGCGATCGCGAAGGCCAATGACACACCCTTCGGATTGGGCGCGAGTGTGTGGACCCGCGATCCCGCCCTCGCCACGCAGTGCATCGAAGGGCTCGATGCTGGCATGGTGTTCGTGAACGAGATGGTCGTGTCCGACCCGCGCTACCCGTTCGGCGGTGTGAAGCAATCCGGCATGGGCCGGGAACTCGGCCCACTCGGATTCCGTGAGTTCACCAACCCGAAGGCGATTCGCCGGTCTCGTCTTCGTGAAGCCCCTCGATGAGCCGCCGCCACCACGGACGCTGATCCTCCGCGCGACGCGTCGCGCGCACCACCTGTCGCCAGGCCACGCGCATTTCCATCGCATCGGCGAAGCGATCGTCGACGCGCGCGGCGAGCCCGCGCAGCAGCCAGCCGCCGAGCGCCTCAGGGAAACCATCCTCCGCGAGTCGCGCCGGAAACGTGTCCGATAGCTGTTGCGCCAGAATCGTCTCGGCCGGGCCATCGCCGAACGGCGCGCGTCCGGTCAGCACGAAGTACACGATGCTGGCCAAGGCATAGCAGTCGGTCGCCGGGCCCTGCGCCTCACCGAGCAACTGCTCCGGTGCCGCGAACGACGGCGTGCCCGATGTGCCGGCGCGCTCCTCGCCGAGTGCGTAGGCGATGCCGAAGTCACCGATGCGCCACCGGCGGTAGCGATCGATGAGAATGTTCTCCGGCTTCAGGTCGCGGTGGACGATGCCACTCGAGTGCGCGGCATGCAGCGCTTCGAGCACTTCGTCGACCTGCGGCGCGATCTCCTCGAACGGGCGCGGTCCGCTGCGTGACACCAGACTGGCCACCGATCCACCTTCGGCCAGCTCCATCGTGTACCACACGATGTCGCCACGACTGTCGGTATCGTAGATCGGCACGATCGCCGCGTGGGCGAGGTGCGCGGCGAGCCGCGCCTCACGGCGGAATCGCGCCACCGCCAGGTCGTCCTTCGCGATGTGCGGATGCAGCACCTTAATCGCGACTTCCCGCGAGAGCGACAGGTCGCGAGCACGCCAGACACTCCCGAACATGCCACTCCCGAGCGGCGACAGAATTTCGTAGTCGTCCGACGTGGCCCACCGCAAGCGCGCCTCCGCCGAATCGAGCGTGGTCGGCAGTTCGTCGCCCTCAGGCGCGATCATCACCTGCCGCACCGATACATGACGATCCATGTCACGCAGCATGGCGGCGATGCTCGGAAACCTGTCTTCCGGCTTCGGCGCGAGGGCGCGCTCCATCACGGCCGCCAGTGCCTGCGGACAGTCCGGGCGCAGCAAAGAGATGGGAGGCACGTCGTGTTCGGGCGGCGTCTCGCCCGTCAGCATGGTGAACAGCATCGCCGCGAGCTGCCACTGATCCGACGCCGGCGTGGGACGCCACTCGGTGGCCGACCACTCCGGCGGCCACGGGGTGTAGGCCGCGTCGGGCTGCAGTCCCGCCGGACGCTGATCGCGCGGCAGCACCCACTCCCAACCGAGCACCCATAACCGTCCACCCGGCGTCAGCCAGATGGTGCTCGCCGAGATCGCGCCGTGCGCGGCGCCGGTGTCGTGCAGGTAGGCCAGCGTGCTCCCGGCCTCGCGTAAGACCTGCAACGCGAAGGGGATCCCTTCCGGACCGAGTCGGGTGACGCGTGCATGCACCGTTTCCCCGCCGATCCAGCGGCGAAGATACCCCGGTCCACGACGGCTCTCCTGATACGACGCCCAGTAGTGATACGTCGTGGGAATCGAGGGGTGATTTCGATGCGCCAAGGCGCGCGCCTCATTTTTGAGCCATGCATCATGGCTCAAGTCGGGAGCGCTCACCAAGGAGAGCGAACGACCGAGGGCGTCGATCACTTCCTGGTAGTGCCGATGCTCGCGCTGAATCGCCTCGTGCCCCCACGACCAGCCGGGGGGTAAAACCCACGCCTCGAGATGTGGAGCCGGCGACGTGGTTAGCCGATGGTCGGAAGGCGGCGAGGACTGACTCATAGCAGACAGTGTAATGCCCCGAGCGGAGTCATGGGCTACTCAGCTGCGAGTTGCGCGTCGCAGCGTCAGGCGAACGGTCGTCCCGCCCCCCGGCGTGCTCGTCAATCCGATCGTCCCGCCCCATCCCTCGATCAATCGACGGCTGATCGCCAGCCCCAGGCCGCTGCCGCTGGTTCGGGTCGAGAAGTGCGGCTCGAACACCTGCGGCAGAACATCGGCAGGGATCCCCGTGCCGTCATCCTCCACGTCGATCACGACGTGCGTGGCCGTCCCTGTCACGTGCACCGAGACGGTCCCCGCGTCGGCCAGCCGGGCATTCTCGAGCACGTTCAGCAGCACTTCTTTCAACTCGTCCCGCTGGGTCAGTGCGACGACCTGCTCCGTGCCCGGTTCGGGCGCGTCGATGTTCCAGCGCACGCCAGCCTCGCGCTCGCCGTCTTCCCCCAACCGTTCCAGCGCCATGACGTCGTGGACCACCGCCGCGACATCCACCGGCACCGCCGGCGTGCGATCCTCGGGCGCGGTGCCGTACCGGCTGAACGCCCGAGCGATCTCATCGAGATGATCAATCTCGGCCAGCACGCGCGACACATTGGTGTTGAGAATCTCGCCGAAATCGCCGCGCTGGTCGCGATAGGCGCGCAACATATGCTGCACACCCAACCGAATCGGCGTGAGCGGATTCTTGATTTCATGCGCGACCTGCCGCGCCATCTCGCCCCACGCCAGTACGCGTTGCGCCGAAGCGAGCTCGGTGACGTCATCCAGCGTTAACACCGCACCGCTGGGCAATCGCGTGAGTCGTGCGCGCATCTGCCGGCCCAGCACCATGAGCTCGAACGCTTCCTCGTCATTCGTCGCGTCCAGAAACGCCGTCGACCGCTCGACCAGTCGGGCCAGCGTGGCCGGCAGCGACTGCAACGACACCCCCGACGCGCGCAGCGACACCCCGAGCATCGCCTCCGCGCGCGGATTGGCAATCAGGATATCACCACCGGGTACGGCGCCGTGCGCGGCCGATCGCAGCGCGAGGACACCGCTGGCCACGTGCTGCAGCACGGCCTCGGTGCGGCGCTGCGCCGCGACGAGTGCGGCGCGACTGGTGGCCAGGTCATCGGCCATCCGCCCGAACGCGCCATACACCGGCGCAAACTCCGTGGCCGGTGCGGTGCCGAGCGCCGGTGCCCGCCCACCAGCGGCGATGGCCAGGGCCGCTTCGCGCAGCGCCCCCACGGGACGCGCCAGCGCGCGCGCCGCGACCCCACTCGACCAGAGCGCGGCCAGCGCCCCCAGCATCGTCGCGAACAACAACAGGATCCCCAGATCCTCGCGGCGCGCATCAAGGGCAAATTCATCGCCGCGCGCCGGCGTGGCCAACACCGACGGACTCGACGGCGCCAGATGCCGGAAGCCGACGAGCGTCCGGGCGTCGCCGACCGCGATGCGTCGGGTCGTGAACACGTCGTCGGTGCCGAAATCGTCGGTGCTGACGTCACCGGTGCCCAGCGACACCGGCAGCAGTCGACCGAGCGGC
>CAMBRJ010000359.1 GCA_945870175.1 Gemmatimonas phototrophica | reverse complement strand
CGAATACTCCGGTCATCAGGACGTTCTCCAGTGTGAGGGACGATAGACGAAGGTATCGGGGTTGAGGGGGCGTCGCCAGCGGGAAACGGCCAACGGCCTAGTGTGCAGGGAGGAGGGTGTCAGTCGTACCAACCCTGCACGTACCACTGCGCACCGGCCTCGTGATACAGCAGTAAATCGCCTTCACCATCAGCGAGGCACCGCCAGTAATCACGAGCGTACGCATCGGCACGCCACCAGTCGCCGCTCAAGCGTTCGGGGCCGTTGGCGCTGGCGAGCGACAGGCGTCGTCCGCGCCACCACACGGCATCTGGAATGCCGTGTGGTGCTTCCACGTCCACCGGTTCCGGCGTGTCGAGCAAACGGAGTACGGCGTCGGTGTTCGGTGTCGGCGACGCGGCTGGTGATGCCGGTGCAGGAAGCGGCGTTGGAATCGGTGCGGGGATTGGTGCGGCGCCGAGGGTCATGGCGTCGGCGCTGATCCAACGACCGGTGTCTTCGGGGCGATGACTGTCGCCGGCTTCGGGGTGCACGACGACGGTGCCGGTGTTGTCGGGATCGAGCACGGCGCGCAGTCGCGCGAACACGGCTTCGGCATTCATCGCGGCATCGCGCCAGGACGGGATCAACAAGTCGCCTTGATCAGCGGCTAGTGGCGCGGTGGCGGGAATGCTGACAGTGACGCCGATGATCGGCGCGGGGATATTCCACCGTTCCAACAGACTGCGGCATTGATCGAACAACGGCTCGAGCCGCGCGAGCGGACGCGCGGGACGCACTTCGCGCGTGATGGAGCGTTGCGGGATGCTGAGGAAGTTTGTGACTGCCGAAGTCTCCGTAACGGCCAACGGCTTAGGAGGCAGGGGGGAGGGTGTCTTTCGCCCTGCTTCCTTCGTTGTCGTGTCGTCGGACGTTTCGGGCACGTGGACATGCCCGCGCATCTCGCTGCCGATGTCGTCGATGGGATACTGCCGGCCGGCATCGAGCACGAGCGTGATCGCCACCGCCGCGGCGGCGCGTCCGTCTTCCACACACTCGCGCAGCAGGCGCTGCAACTGCGCGCGCAACACGAACAGCACGGGCTCGGTGCTTTCCACGGCCGCCGGCAACTCCACGCTCGCACTGCGCGCGGCTTCCACGCGCACGAGTCCCGGTCGACGGGGATCGTGGCCATGCGCGAGTCGCCACGCGGTGAGGCCGCCGGGGCCCCAGCGCTTTTCGATATCACCGGCGTCGAGCGACGCCAGCGCGCCCACGGTGCGCAGACCGAGCGACTGCAAGGCGTCGCGCAGATCATCTTCCATCGGCACCAGTCCCAGCGGCGCCGGCGCGAGATACTGGGCGCACTGTCCGGCGGGAATGATCGTGATGCCGTCGGGAAGGGTGAGCGGGTCGCGTTCACGCACCCCTTGAGGATCGCGTTCGCGCACGGCGCGACTGCGCGCCCGCGGAGCCCACGTGGCGGCGCGCGCGGCCACGCACGAATCGGCGATGGCCACACGGGCATCGGGGTGCCACTGCTGCGCGATAGCGAGCAGGGTGCGCGCCAGTTGCGCTTCACCACCGACGGCATCGAAGCCGTTGGCACCCACCCACCACATGCCGGGCGCACCGGCCACCGGCGTGACCTGTGGACTGGCGGCCAGCAGCGCCGTGCTCGCGGCTAAGACGGCGTCGCGGATGGCGTGCTCGTCCCATGGGCGGACGTCGAGATCGGCGCAGCAGGCGCGCGCTTCCGGGAGGAGCATGCCGGCGCGTACACCGGCGCGGCCGGCGGCGAGGGAAACCGCGCGGAGTTTGGTGTTGATGAGGAGGGCGCGGGGGGCGTTGTCCCAGTGGTACTGTGGGCTGTGGGCTCTCGGGGCTTGGGGCTTGGGGCTCTCGGCGCTCGGCCGTGGGCCATGGGCCGTGGGCCGTGGGCTAGTGGCGGGAGAGGTCGTGTTTGGGGCGGCGGCCGTAGCTGGGGTCGGCGGCACGGCGGCGGCCGCGATGGCGCGTCCAGTCGCGGGTACGCTGGTCGGTTTCGCGGTCACTGCGCTCCCGCGGCGGGAACGGGCGGTCGCTGCTGAGCGCGATGGCGCCATCGGCAAACCCAGCGGCAAGGCGAGCTGGGTGTCCGGGAAGGTCAACTCCGTACAGGTCGCTGGCGGACACGCCGAGCCCGCCCCAAGTAACGGGGTGTTCAGTGTGCTGGCCGGGCTGCTCGGCGTCGCTGCTGTTGCCGCGGGCGGTCCAGGGACGACGCGCGCTTCGCGCCACCCCGCGCCGATCGGGAATCTCGGAATGCGCACACACGCGACGCGCCACGACGACTGCACTGCTCACCTCGATGGACGGACTGCGACCCTGACTGTTTCCCCCTTTCTCCACGGTCACCACGAATCGCCGCGATGTATCGGCGACGGTGGGCGACGGTCCGGCCACCGACTGTCCGGCCACTGGTTCTCGTGATCGGGTGGGTCGTCGTCGGCTCGATAGCAGGCGCATGGACGGCGGCAGACTCGGCGTACACACCGGCATGGCGGCGATGCGCAGACGCACGGTGCCGGCCAGTCGACTGGGGCGCGCCTCACGCCCGCCGTCGTGATGCTCGAGCACCACGCACGCCGCATCGCGTTCGCGCGCCAGCTGCGCCAAGCGCACGCCATGCACCCGCGACAGCGGCGGGGCGCCATCGATGACCACCAGCGCGAACACGCCACTGCGCAGCAGCAGATCGGCGGTCCACGCACTGCGTTTGGTGTCGGGCGGGCGGATCACCACAAAGCGCGCACCGAGCGCGGTGAACGGCGCCGGCGCGAGCGTTCGTGTGGCGTCGATCCACGCCACCCACGCGCCGGTGTGCAGCACCTGGGTGACGAGCCGCCGCAGCAGCGCCGTTTTCCCCACCGCCAACGGGCCGCTGATTTCCGTGACGCGCCCCCGCGGGATACCGCCCCCCAGCGCCTGGTCCAACTGGGCCAGCCCCGTGCTCCACGGCCCACTGGCCTGCCGCCCACTGGCGACCACCGCCTGCAGCTGGTCGCGCAGGAGGGTGAGGTCGGGCCCGGCCGGGGTGATTTCCGGTTCGGCGAGGATGGGGTCGAGAGTGGGGGCAGGCAAGGCGGTCATACCGAATATATACCGAAGAAAGGG
The DNA here is from genome assembly GCA_945870175.1 of Gemmatimonas phototrophica. Taxonomy (GTDB): domain Bacteria; phylum Gemmatimonadota; class Gemmatimonadetes; order Gemmatimonadales; family Gemmatimonadaceae; genus Gemmatimonas; species Gemmatimonas phototrophica_A. The sequence goes on along the minus strand of CAMBRJ010000359.1, from coordinate 750 downwards.
AGCGACGGAAAGAGCGGATTTCTCGGCGCGTGGCCACCCGCACTCGGCCACCCGCACCCGGCCACCGGATTCGATGCGCAGGGATTGTCCGCCGCTGCGGCGCACCCTACTCTAGAGGATCATGCCCGCTCTGTCCGACATCGAGATTCAGCGCGGCCTCGGCGCGCTGCCCGGCTGGTCGCGCAAGGGCGACACGCTCGTGAAGAGCTATCACTTCGCGACGTTTCCCGCGGGCGTGGCCGTCATTGCGCAGGTGGCCGACATCGCCGAAGCGATGCAGCATCACCCCGACATCGACATCCGCTATACCAAGGTGCACTTCTCGCTCAGCACGCACGACGCGGGCGGGATCACGCCGAAGGATTTCGATCTCGCCCGCGCGATCGAGGAGTTGGCGGCGGCGTAGGGCGTTTGGCGATCGACGGGCGAGCCGAACGATCACGTTGGTAAAAAGCGCAGTGATGCGGAGGACGCCGTGCGGCGAACGCTGGCAGTGCTCCTGCCGATGCTTCTGGTTCTGAGCCGACTACTCCCCGCTCAGTCGGTGTCCGGTTCACTGCGTGCGGACGTCGACAATCGTGCGATTGCCGGGGCCGTCGTGCTGCTGCTCGGCGTACCCTCCGACTCCGTGCTCGGACGCACCACGTCGTCCATCGATGGCCGCTTCGTCGTGCGAGCGCCCCGAGCTGGTCGTTTCGTGCTCCGCATTCTGCGTCTTGGACAACGCCCGTTCACGCTCCCCGCATTCGA
>CAMBRJ010000358.1 GCA_945870175.1 Gemmatimonas phototrophica | reverse complement strand
GTGCGCGACGCCCCAACCGCGCTGAGCAGCACGCCGGCGATCACGAGCGCGGCGCCCGCCAGTCCGAGCAGCGACAACCGCTCGCCCCACACCACGTACGCGGCCACCATCGCGATCACCGGCTCCAGTGTGGCAATCGTAGCCGCGCGCGCCGATGGCAGTCGCTTCACGCCTTCGGCGTATACGAGATACGCCACATACGTGCACACGACTACGAGGAACGCCACTCCGCCCCAGGCCGAGCGCGACAGCGACTGAAACTGCACGAACGGCAACATGGTGACCGCCCCGACGCCCAGCGCCCACGCCATCACGCGGGCCGACGCGTTGCGTGAGAAAAGTCGGCGCCCCACGAGAAAGTAGAGCGCGTACATCGCGCCCGACAGCAAGCCCCACCCCACCGCACTCGGCGACCAGCGCACCTCCCCTGTACCGCTGGCCAGGGCCACAATGGCGACGCCGACCAAGGTGAGAGCCAGCGCGGCCGTCGCCCGGGCGCTCACGCGCTCCTGAAAGAAGATCCGCCCGCCAATCGCGACCCAGATCGGCGCCGAATACACCAGGACCGCCGACAACGCCACGCCGCCCTGCTCGATCGCGTTCAGATATGCGAAATACAGTACCGCGACGCCGGCCACGCCGAGAAATACGGCCGCGGGGCGATCAGCACGTTGCAGGGGTTCAGCGCGTGTGACAGCAGCGTGAACCGTCAACAGGACCGCGGCGATTGCGGCTCGCCAAAAGGCCACCGTGAGCGGCAACGTGCCGTCGGCCATGGCCACCCGTGACATCACCCCGAGCAGCCCCCAACAGAGCACGGCCAGCAGCATGGCGATGGTGCCGTAACGAATGGTGGCGGGGGTTGGGCTTGTCATCACGCCGAATCTAGCAGCCACTGCCACGCAGCCCCATGTTGAAGGGGCCCCCGCATCGGGGCCCGTACCCTCTTCCTCCGCTCAGGCTACCCGTGCGTCTCCCGCGCTCTTTGCAGGCTCGCTACTCGCTCGCGCTCTCCCTCGCGACCGTGCTCTCACCGATCGCACGCGCGCTCCCGGCGCAAGCCGACCCGGGCGTCAGCGCGCTGCACTGGCGCGCCATCGGACCGCTGCGCGCCGGCCGCGCGCGCGCCCTCGCCGGTGTGCCGTCGCAGCCCAGCGTGTTCTACGCCGGCTTCGACAACGGCGGTGTGTGGCGCAGCACCGACTACGGCTCGAACTGGGTGCCGCTGTTCGACGATCAACCTACCGGCTCGATCGGCGCGATTGCGGTCGCGCCGTCGAATCCGAACATCATCTACGTGGGCAGTGGCGCCGGCATCATCCGCCCCGATCTCGCCGTCGGCGACGGCATGTACAAGTCGATCGACAACGGAAAAACGTGGGCGCATCTGGGGCTGCGCGAATCGCAGATGATCGCCATGGTCGACGTCGACGCGAAAAATCCCGATCGGCTGTTTGTGGCCGCCCTCGGACATCCGTACGGTCCGAACACCGAGCGCGGTGTCTTCCGCTCGCTCGACGGTGGCACCTCGTTTCAGCGCGTGCTGTACAAAGACGAATACACCAGCGCCAACGATGTGCAGATCGATCCGCAGAATCCGGACATCGTATACGCCACGCTCTGGCAGCAGCAGCAGAGCTTCATCGAAGGTCAGGGCTTTGGCGGTGGCGGCGACGGCATCTTCAAGTCGACCGACGGTGGCACCACCTGGAAGCCGCTCACCGTCGGATTGCCGTCGATTCTGCAGGCGAACATCGCCATCGCCCCCGGTAACTCGAAGGTCCTCTACGCCGTGGTCGCCGCGGCCCCGCCGGCCGGATCGGCCGCCGGCGCATCGGGACCGATTGGCTTCTACAAATCCACCGACGCCGGCGAGCATTGGTACCTCGCGGTGAATGGCCCCGGTTCCGCCGTCGGCGCCGCGCCGAAGTTCGTGGATAATCGCCCGCTGGCGCGCATTGGCGGGGGAGACCTGCCCACCATCACCGTGGACCCAAGCAACGAGAACGTGGTGTACAGCGCCTCGGTCGTCATGTGGCGGACGGAAGACGGGGGACTCACCTGGTCGGCGGTGCGCGGTGCCCCCGGCGGTGATGACTATCAGAAAATCTGGGTGAACCCCAACAATCCCGATCTCATTTTCGCCGTGGCCGATCAGGGCGCGGTCGTGTCGGGCAATCGCGGGGCGTCGTGGAGCAACTGGTACACGCAGCCCACGGCCGCGATGTACCACGTGACCACCGATAACGCGTTCCCGTATCGCGTGTGCAGCGGACAGCAGGACTCCGGTTCGGCGTGTGTGAATAGCCGCTCCGACGACGGGCGCATCACGTTCCATGATTGGCACCCGGTCAACATTCAGGAGTACGGCATCGCCGCGCCGGATCCACGCGATCCCGATGTGGTATTCGGCAGCCAGCGCACGAACGTGTCGAAGTACGATCGCCGCACTGGGCAGACGGTGCTCGTCGGTCCTGACCTCTCCGTGCGCGGCCCCAACGGCGAAAACTTCGGCCGCAACGTGCGCACGATGCCGTTGCACTTCTCCCCGGTGAATCCCGACGTGCTCTTCTACGCGTCGAATGTCGTGTGGAAGACGCTCGACCGCGGCCAGCGCTGGACGCGCATCAGCCCCGATCTCGCGCGCCAGACGTGGGACGTGCCGGCCACCGCCGGCAAGTACACCAGCACTGTGACTCCGGCGCCGGCGGGTGCGATCACCGCGCTGTCGCCGTCCCCGCGCAGCGCGAGCGTGCTCTGGGCTGGCACCGACGACGGACAGGTACAGGTTACGACCAACGGTGGCATGTCGTGGAAGAACGTGACCCCGAGCGGGCTCAAGGCGTGGACCCGCATCTTCAACATCGATGCTGGGCACTTCGACGCCGGGACAGCGTACATTGCCGCCAACACGTTCCGACTTGACGACTTGCGTCCGCACTTCTATCGCACGCACGACGGCGGCGCGACGTGGACCGAGATCAGCAATGGCCTGCCGGGGAACGCGCCGGCCAACGCCATCCGCGAAGATCCCAAGGTGAAGGGGCTGCTGTACGGCGCCACCGATACGCAGGTGTGGGTGTCGTACGATGACGGTGACCACTGGGAGTCCCTGCGCATCGACATGCCGGCCATCGCCGTGCGCGATCTGCAGATCAAGGACGACAGCACGTGCCTGTGCAGCGATCTGATCGCCGGTACCCATGGCCGCGGCTTCTACATTCTCGACAACGTGACGCCGCTGCGTCAGATGGCGGTGGCGCGTGCGGCCGTCGCCGCGCGCAACGCCTATCTGTTCAAGCCAGCCACCGCCGTGCGTGTGCGCTTCGCGACCAACGATCCCACGCCGTGGCCGCCGGAGATGCCGTCGGGCGAGAGCGCGCCGTCGGGCGTGTTTATCGACTACATGCTGGCCGCCAACGCGTCGTCGCCGATCACCCTCGAGATCCTCGACGCGACCGGCAACCTGGTGCGCTCGTACTCCAGTGCGCAAAAAGCGCTCGACCCGCATCCGTATCTCGATCGCGCGCGCTACAACGAGGTGTGCAAGAAGACCCCGACTGCGCCCTACTGCGGACTCCCGCTGTACTGGCCCGGCCCGCCGCAGGCGCTGTCGGATAACGCGGGGCTGCATCGCTTCACCTGGGACCTGCACTTCGATCCCGTCACGCCGGAAGACGCCATTCCGCAAGGTGACGACGATGCCACCGGTGCCGTGCCGGGTCGCACGCTGCCCGTCGTGAACGCGCCATGGGCCCCGCCCGGCCGTTATACCGTGCGCCTCACCGCCAACGGCACGAAGTACGAGCAGCCGCTCACGCTCCGGCTCGACCCGCGCGTGAAGACACCGGCCGCCGGCCTCGCGCGACTGCACGCCCTCAGCACGGAG
>CAMBRJ010000357.1 GCA_945870175.1 Gemmatimonas phototrophica | reverse complement strand
ACATAGTCAGGCACCTTGTGCACACGATTCCAGGGGATCGACTGCCCCTTCTGGTAAAACGCCGCGATTTTTTTGATCTCCGCCGACTGCGGCTTCACCAGGAGGTGACAGCCCATGCAAGTGGACACCGAGGCATTGCCCGGATCGGGAGACTTGTTCGCAGCGCTGTGACAGTAGAGGCAGTTCATGCCAGCCTTTTGCACATGCGGTGCGTGGACGAACTTGACGGGTTGCTCGACGCGCAGACCCTGCGACGACGATGCGCCGCTATAGGCGGACAGCAACGAGGCCGCCGCCGCCAGCGCGAGAAACGCAGGAATCACCGTCCACTTCTTCTTAACCGTCATCGACTTTGGGGCCGGGAAGGCGTTGGTTGCGGAAGACACACGTCACGCACGACAACAACGCCGATTCCGTCCCGATTTTCTGGTGACGAGCCGTAGTCGTGGCCATGCGTGCAAGTCTGTGTCAACCCGATTTTTGCAAGCGGGAAGTATGCCCGTCACCGTATTTGTACGCAAGTGTTCGCATGCCATAACGCGACGGATTGATGGAACTTTCCGCCCACATGTTCAACGATTGGCTCACAACGTGGTTCCTGCATGGTTTTCGGGAGCGAGTCCGGACTCGGCGGCGTGGCGCGCGGCCCCGAAGATTGAGCGGCCGTCCGCAAAGTTTGGCTCAGCACGCGGGGACGGAGCGTGTCGCGGTAAGAGGTCAACGAGGGCCCGCGACTGCTGCGTCAGGCGCAACGGCCACCAGCTACTCCACGCCAGCCGCTCGGCGCCGATGGTCGCGACCAGGTGCGCGAAATGGTCCTCGGGCGGCCCCCACACCCACCCGAAGTCGTAGTAGACCCGCTGCTGCTCAGGCGGGGTCAGCCCCCAGTGTGTTTCTTCGATCAGCTCGCGACCGGCACCGGCGACCACGAGCTGGCACCGCGAGCCGGGCAGCCGCGCCAACGCACGCAAGGTCGCGGCGGGTACATCGCCGGCGGAATCCATGGGATGCCGTTGCCGGAGGTCCTCGAAACGGATCGTGACGTGCAGCGCGACCCCGGCCTCCCCGCACGCGAATGCGAGCTCAGCCATAGCCGGATGGCCCGGCCCGAGCCCCCACTGGGCCGGATACGCGCGTACAGCGGGCGCCCCGGCGTTGACCGCATCACGCAGCATCTCCGTCCATCCCGGCCAATCGGGACGCACGATCGGCGTGGGAAGCAGCACACCGGCGAACGGTTCGACCGCGGTGTAGAGCGCTCGGTTGGACGGCACCGGATCACGATAGAAGGCGCCAGGCAGGTGCCCGACCCAGGCTCCGGCGAAGCCTTCGCGGTCGAGCACGCGGGCCAAGATCTCCGGGTCCGGATGCGGGACGTCGCGGAACGGATAGCCGCCGATCCAGCTGGTGACATCGATTGGACGCGGATCCGTCATGGCGCGCGTCGTCATGCCGTCGCTCCTGGCGTCGCGCCCACACGCGACAGCGCGTCGGCGAAGGCGCCCGCAGGAAAGATGCGGACGGCGTTCCGCCAGCACATGTCGGCGAGATCCTCGGTAGATGCTCCGGTGTGCGGCAACGCGCGCAGCTTCGTCAGTCCCGTACAGAGTGTGAGGTCGGCCGCCCACAGCAAGCGACGCGCCCCGACCCACCGCAGAGCTTCGTCGATCATGCCACGATCGATGCCGCTGCCCGAGAGATCCATGACGATGTTCTCGAGGTCGCGCACCGCCGGATTGGTGTGGGCCCAATCGCCGCCACCGCCGATGTGCGCCAACAAAAAGGTTGTGCGCGGATGCCGTGCGGCGAGCCGCGCGAGCTCGACGCCATCGGAGGCGTCTTGATTCGGCCAGTCACGTCGCCGGTGCTGCCAGACGTGCTGCAACACCGGTACGCCATACTGCGCCGCGGCGGCCGCGATGTCATCGAGCAGCACGTCGTCGGCGCGACGGCCGGCGGCGAGTTTGATCCCGATCGCGCCGCGCGCCATGCCTCGCTCGATCTCCGCGAGCGCATGCGCCGTGAAGTTGGGATTGACGGCCACCCAGGCTTTCACGCGTGGCGCCTGCGCGTCGGCGAAATCGAGCATCCAGTCGTTGGCGCGTGTCTGATCGTTGGGGGAGGCGAAATAGGTTGGCGACGTGGCGCCCCACGATCCAAGCACCGATGCGACGTGACACACCACGCCGATGTGATCGCCGGCGTCGAGGCGGGAGGCATTGTAGCGCTGCCAGTCACTGCGGTTGGTGGACGGCGTGTGGAAATGGGCGTGTACGTCGATCACAATCGTCATCGTGTCAATCCTCCACACGTCGTGGGCCAGGCAACAGCGCGTGCATGATACGCGGCATCAGTTGGGCCACCTGCGCGAGTGCCGCGTCATCATGCGCGATGGCGCCAAATTGGTAGGCGCCGCGCTTGAGCAGCAGTCCGTCGCGTGCCGCCGCCGCCACGAGCGCATCCAAGGCGTCGGGGGCATCGGACACGAGGCGCCACATCATCGGCGGCCCTTCGGCGCGCACACCCACCCACGGCGACTCGGACAACGCCGTGCCGATGATCTGCAGCAACATGCCGCCGGCCGTCGCCATACGCTCGGGCACGTCGGTGCGCTCATGCCAGTCGAGCACGGCTTTCGCGGCGGCGAGCCCCGTGCTTTCCGTCGCGGCGGTCGATGAAATCCAGGTGCGCTGCGCGACCTCCATCACGGCGGCGCGTCCGACCACGGCCGACAACGGATAGCCGTTCGCCATCGCCTTGCCGAGCGTGGTGAGGTCGGGCGTCACGCCCGTGAGCTCCTGCACGCCGCCGGTGCGTACGCGGAACGCCGTCTTCACTTCGTCGAAGATGAGGACGGCACCGGTTCGATCGGCAAGACGTCGCGCGACGTGGAGCCAGGACGCGCTGGCGATGTCATGCACGAGCGGCTCAATGATGATGGCGGCGGGTGGCGCCGCGAGTGCCGAGACGGCGGTCTCGAGCGCGCCGCTGTCGTTGAACGGCACCCACGTGACGGCGTGTTGCACCGACGCCGGCACGCCAGCGGCGTCGCTGCACCAGTCGAGCCAGCCGAAGTAGCCACAGGCCACGACGTGCTCACGCCCCGTGAGCGCGCGGGCCATGCGAATCGCGGCCGCATTCGCCTCGGCGCCCGTGCGCAGGAAGCGGACCTGCTCCGCCGAGGGGATCACCTGTACGAGCCGTTCGGCGACCTCCACCTCCAACCGGTGTGGGAGCGCGGAGATGTTGCCGTTCGATGCCGCGTTGATGACGGCGCGGGTAATGGACGGATCGGCGTACCCGATGCCGACGGCCCCGAGGGCCATGCCGCAGTCGATGAAGCGCCGCCCGTCGGGCGACCACAGATAGCAGCCGTCGGCCCGCTCGTAGTGGGTAGGCACCGCCGCGTCGAACGCGCGCGACCCATAAAGCACGTCCGGGCGTCGGCTCCCTGTCGAACTCCCACCGGGAATCACGTCGGCGGCGCGTGAACGCCAGTCGTCGTCCGGCAGGCCGGCGAAGGGAATCCCTCGCGTCACGCGCCGGCCCCGGCCTCGTGCGGCGCCTCGTCGTGATTGGGGTCGTCGTGATTGGAGTCGTCCCGCTCGGCGGCTTCACGAGCGACGTCGCGATTGGCGAGGGCGCGTTCGACGGCGAGCCGCGACTCGCGCTCGACGGTGCGCAGCACTTCGATGCTCGCGGTGCGCACGAGCAACAGTTCACGGGCATCCGGTTCGGCCCGGAACATCAAGGCGCGCATGGCGCGCATGATCAGCTCTGGGCTACGCGTCTTGAAGTACGAGAGCGCCTCGAGCGCCTTCTCGGCGTCACGGAACGTCAACTCGAACTCCTCCATCGTTGGCGCCCCCTTCGCGTGCTTCGGACCGGCGAGTTTCTTCGT
>CAMBRJ010000356.1 GCA_945870175.1 Gemmatimonas phototrophica | reverse complement strand
CCACACTGTCTGACACCGTGTCCACCACGCGCGGTATCGGCGCCGCGCGGCGCTGGATCTACGACGAGTTCAAGCGGATGAGTCCCAAGCTGCAGGTGTCGTACGATCGGCATATGCTGGCGCAGCAGGGGCGTATCTCGCGCGAGGTGGAGTTGGTGAACGTGGTGGCGGTGCTGCCCGGCAAAAGCGCGCGCCGGGTGTACATCACCGGTCACTACGACACCGTGAACTCGCGTCGTCCCGCCGGGGCCGATGCGACGGCGACCGCGGCCGGTGCGGCACCGGGTGCGCCGTTGGTGCGTCCCACCATCAACAACGATGCCGATGCGCCCGGTGCGAATGACGATGGCAGCGGCACGTCGCTCACGATGGAGCTGGCGCGGGTGTTCGCCGAGAGCGGGATCGAGTTCGATGCGACGCTGGTGTTCGTGACGTGGGCGGGTGAAGAGCAGGGGCTGATCGGCTCGATGGCGCATGCCACGGCGCTGCGGAACGCGAAGGGCGTGGTGGAAGCGAATTTCAACAACGACATCGTGGGCAGCAGCCTCGGCGGCAACGGCATCGTGGACGGCGAGAGCGTGAAGATCTACTCGCTGGGCCCCGAGGACTCGCCCAATCGCTCGCTGGCGCGCTACGTCCAGCGCGTGGCGGGCACCTATGTGCCGTCGCACACGATTCGCTTGATGGCGCGCGAAGACCGCTTCGGTCGTGGCAGCGATCACTCGTCGTTTACGGCCAACGACTTTCCGTCGATCGTGTTCCGTGAAGCGAACGAGAATTACGAGCGGCAGCACTCCCCCGACGACAAGCTCGAAGGGATGGACTTCCGCTATCTCGCACAAAATGCCCGCGTGAACGCGGCCTCGGCGGCCTCGGTGGCGCTGGCCCCGCCGGCTCCGCGCGTGACGACCAATGGCGGATCGGCCACGATCGGGCGCGGCACGTCGGGCTACGACGCCAGCCTGCAGTGGCAGCCGTCGGCGGGCGCGGTGGCGTATCGCGTGTACTGGCGCGAGGCGTGGACCAACGACTGGCAGAAGTCGCAGGTGGTGGGCAACGTGACGAAGATGCTCCTGCCGAATGTGTCGATCGACGACTACGTGTTCGGCGTGTCGGCGATCGGTGCCGACGGCAACGAGAGCGTGATCAGCGCGTACGTGAGCCCGGTGCGCAAGATGACCGACGTGCTGATCAAGAAGTAGCAGCGACCGCAGCGACCCACATCCATAAGGAGCGTAACATGATTCGACGGGAGTTTCTGGTGACGACAGCGTTGGGTACGGCGGGTGCGTTGGCAACTTCGATGAGCGGCGGCGAGCCCTCGAATCAGGATATGTCGACCTACGTGGACGGCATGCCGGTGGCGCCGATGCGCACCGAGCGCGCCACGCGAAAGATCCTGATCGCGGGCGGTGGCTTCGGCACGGCGTTCATCCGCTACATGGCGCAGCTCACCGGCAAGCCGCGTCCGCGCCTGCTCTACCTGCCCACCGCGTCGGCCGATCGCGACGTGTCGGCGTTGAACTGGTTCAAGGCCTGCGCGCCGTTGAACGTGGAAGCGCATGTCCAGAACATGTTCATCGCCAGTACCTCGCAGACGCTGGGATGGGATGAGGTGTTGCTCTCGATGGACGGCATCGTGGCGTCGGGCGGCAATACGCTCAATCAGCAGGCCATCTGGAAGGCCCAGGGAATCGATGTGCTCCTGCGGCAGGCCTGGGATCGTGGCATTGTGCTTGGCGGGGCGAGCGCGGGGTCACTCTGCTGGTTCGACGAAGGCACGACCGACTCGCGCCCCAAGGTGTTGTCGACGGTGCAGTGCTTGGGCTTCATTCCGGGCAGTCATTCGCCCCACTATGACGCGGAGCCGGGGCGTCGACCGCTGTACCAGAAGCTGATTGGGTCGGGAGAGATGAAGCCTGGCTACGCCTGCGACAACGACGCCGGCATCTACTTCGAGGAGACGGCGGTGAAGCGCGTGGTGCACACCCGCCCGGCGGCCAAGTGCTATTACGTGAGCCGGGTGGACGGGAAGGTGGTGGAGCGCACTCTGGAACCCGAGGCGATCTAGGTAGTTTTCGACATCCGTCCGGGTTCGGCGTTCCGCGCTGCTCGTTCTCTTCCGCTTTTGGGTTTCGGCACAACATATGGCTCCGCAGTTCATTTACGTCATGAAGGCGCTGCGCAAGGTGGTTCCGCCTTCGCGCATCATCCTCGATGACATCTGGTTGTCGTTCTATCCCGGCGCGAAGATCGGTGTGCTCGGTCCGAACGGCGCCGGTAAGTCGTCGCTGCTTCGCATCATGGCGGGTGTCGATACGGAGTTTCAGGGCGAGGCGTGGGCCCACAAGGGCACGCGCATCGGGTATTTGGCGCAGGAGCCCGAGCTCGATACCACGCTCGACGTGCGTGGCAACGTGGAACTCGCCGTGAAGCAACAGCGTGATGCCCTGAACGAGTTCAATGACATCTCGCTCAAGTTCGCCGAGCCTGATGCGGACTTCGACGCGTTGATCGCCCGTCAGGGGAAGCTGCAGGAGTACATCGATCAGCACGACCTGTGGAATCTCGACAACAAGATCGACGTGGCCATGGACGCGCTGCGCCTGCCGCCGGGCGATGCCGACGTCACCAAGCTGTCGGGTGGTGAGAAGCGTCGCGTAGCGCTGTGCAAGATTTTGCTGGAAGAGCCGGACATGCTGTTGCTCGACGAACCCACCAACCACCTAGACGCCGAAAGCGTGGCGTGGCTGGAACATCATCTCGAGCGGTACACCGGTACCGTGGTCGCCATCACCCACGATCGATACTTCCTCGACAACGTGGCGAAGTGGATCCTCGAGCTGGATCGCGGCAAAGGCGTGCCGTACGAGGGCAACTACTCCGGTTGGCTGGAGCAGAAGCAGGCCCGCATGGCGCTGGAAGAAAAGCACGCCAGCACGCGTCAGAAAACGTTGCAACGCGAGCTTGAGTGGGTGCGCATGTCCCCGCGCGCGCGTCAGGCCAAGAACAAGGCTCGCTTGGCCGCGTACGAGGACTTGGCCAGCGAAGCGCAGCAGGATCGCGCGATGCAGAACGAAATCGTGATTCCGCCGGCGCCGCGCCTCGGTAACGACGTGGTGATCGCCAAGGGGCTTAAGAAGTCGTACGGCGACAAGCTGCTGTTCGATAATCTGTCGTTCGATCTGCCGCGGGCCGGCATCGTGGGCATTATCGGTCCCAACGGCGCCGGTAAGACCACGCTGTTCCGCATGATCAATGGCCTCGAGACGCCCGATGGCGGCGAGCTCAAGATCGGTGAAACGGTGCAGATCTCGTATCAGGATCAGTCGCGCACGCTCGAGGGCAAGCGCACGCTGTGGGAAGAGATCTCGGGTGGACGCGAGACGATCACCGTGGGCAAGCGTGAAATGAATTCGCGCGCGTACGCGGCGAGCTTCAACTTCAAGGGCGCCGATCAGCAGAAGCTGGTGGCGAACCTGAGTGGTGGTGAGCGCAATCGGTTGCACCTCGCGAAGACGGTACTGCAAGGTGGCAACTTGTTGCTGCTCGACGAACCGACGAACGATCTCGACGTCGATACGCTGCGCGCGCTGGAAGACGCGGTGCTCGATTTCTCCGGCTGCGCGGTGATCATCTCCCACGATCGCTGGTTTTTGGATCGTGTGGCGACGCACATCCTGGCGTTCGAAGGCGATTCGGAGACGGTGTGGTTTGAGGGGAACTACGGCGCGTACATCGAAGACTTGAAGCGTCGCAAGGGCCCGGATGCGGACATGCCGACGCGGATCAAGTACAAGAAGTTGGTACGCTCGTAGCGTCTGCTTGCGGCGGGATCGTGGTACGCGGGGGCTGGGGCGGCCGAGGGTGTCCCAGTCGCCGCTTGCTGCGCGTGGGGTCCT
>CAMBRJ010000355.1 GCA_945870175.1 Gemmatimonas phototrophica | reverse complement strand
TGGTGGTGCCGGGGGCACGCGATAGCATTACCGATGGCGACGGCGTGCGCATGTATCGCTTGAAAGGGCCGCCCATTCCGCGTCAGCGACCCTACCGCTTCATGCTCGCACCGCGCTCGGTGGGGCGCATTATTCGTGAGGAACGTCCCAGTCTGGTCGAGGTCGGCAGTCCGTTTGTCGTACCGTGGATTGTCCGGCACGCCACGCGGGCGCTCGACGTGCCGCTGGTGAGTTTTTATCACACCAACCTCGCGCGGCTGCTCGCTCCCCGGGGGCGCAGCGCCGGGCGGGTGTCCAGCGCGCTCGTCGACGCCTCCTCGCGATACCTGCGCTGCCTCGACCGGATGTTCGCCGTGACGATTGTCGCCTCCGCGTACTCGGCCACGGAGCTGTCGCGCGTCGGCATCGACCGCGTCGCACACGTACCGTTGGGCGTGGATCTCGAGTGCTTTACGCCGTCGCGCCGTGCGTACGCCAGCGACACACGCGACCGCTTCGGTCTGCCCCATGGACCGTTGGCGGCGTTCGTGGGTCGGTTCGCGGGCGAGAAGGAACTCGAGGTGGTGCTCGACGGATGGGCCGAGGTCGAGCGACGTTCCGGTGCGCGATTGGCGCTGGTTGGCGCCGGACCGATGGAGGCGCGACTGCGCGCCCACCCGTACGGCTCCCGCGTCACCTTCGTGCCATTCGTGCAAGATCGCGAGGCGCTGGCGGATTTGTTGGCGGCGCTGGATGTGTACGTCGCGGCCGGACCGATCGAAACGTTTGGACTGTCGGCGATCGAAGCGATGGCCAGTGGGACGCCGGTGCTCACCGTGAGCGAAGGCGCGGTTGTGGAACGGGTGCAGGAGAGCGGTGCCGGGATGGTGTATGCACGGCGGCAGCCGGCGTCGTTGGCCGAAGAGGCGGTGAAGCTCTTCCAGCAGGATCTGGTAGCGCTTGGCGCCCGCGGGCGGGCCTACGCCGAAGCGGAGCACAGCTGGAGCACGGTTTTCGACCGGCTCTTCGCGGTGTACCGCTCGGTGCTGGGGCGCTGACGCATGGTCTCGTTCGTCTCGACGCCACCGCACGCGGTGAGCGCCGAAGGGCTTCGGCTGGCGCTCTTCACCGACACCTATGCGCCGCAAGTGAACGGGGTCGCGCGGACGCTGGAGCGACTCGCGGCCGCCGTCGAAGCGCGTGGCGGCGCGGTGCGGGTGTTCACGGCCCACGACCCGGAGGCGTCGAGTGCCGCCCACGTGGGCCGGTTTCCGAGCCGCGCCTTCTGGGCGTATCCGCAGGTGCGGCTGGCCTGGCCACGGCAGCGCGTGGTGCGTGCCGCGCTCGAGGCGTACGCCCCGACGATCGTCCACGCGGCGACGGAGTTCGGGGTCGGACTGGCAGGTCGTCGAGCGGCGCGTGATCTGGGGATTCCGTTCGTCTCGTCGTATCACACCAGCTTCGCGGCATACGCCGAGCACTACGGACTCGGGGCGCTGGCTCGACCGGGCTGGCACTTCATGCGCTGGTTTCACAACGGCGGACTGCGGACATACTGTCCGACGCAGGCGATCGTCGACGAAGTCAATGCCCGCGGCTTTGAGCGAACGGCGGTCTGGTCCCGCGGTGTCGACGGCACGCGCTTCTCGCCGTCATATCGCTCGGAGGCGCTTCGCGCGCGTCTCGGTGTGGCTGATGACACCTTGGTGCTGTCGTACGTCGGCCGGCTCGCGGCGGAGAAGGGGCTGGACGTGGCCCTCGACGCGCTGGCGCTGGTCGAGCAAGCCCGTCCCGGGCAGGTGCGATTTCTGGTGGTGGGCGACGGACCGTATGAGCAGGAGGTCCGGGCACGGGCGCCTCGTGACACCGTGCTCACGGGGAAACTGCACGGCACGGCCTTGAGCGAGGCCTTCGCGAGCGGGGATGTGTTCCTCTTCCCCAGTACGACCGACACCTTCGGCAACGTGATGCTTGAAGCCATGGCGTCGGGGCTGCCAGTGATCGGCGCTGACGTGGGGCCGACGCGTGAGCAACTGCAGTCGGGGGGCGGATGGCTGGCGGCGCCCGGCGATGCCGCGGCATTCGCCGGTGCCATCATCGCCCTGATCGACGATCGGTCGCGGGTGCGTGAGGCCGCCATCCGCGCGCTGGCGATCGCGGCGACGAAAACGTGGGATGCCGTGTGGGACACGCTCGTCGACGACTATCTCCGTTTGCACCGGCCCTCGTTGCGCTAAGCAGGCACAACGGCGTACATAGGTGCTGGAGACTGCGGCTGGGTAGCCGGGTCCGCTCTCACTTTTGACGCTCCTCATGCGAATCTCGACGATACACGGGCGGCGCCACGCGCTCGCCGTGACGCTGACTGCAGCGCTCGTGGCGGGGGCCTGTGCGGCGCCGCTCAAGTTGGCGCACGACGATGCTGCGGTTGTCTTGACGCGCCAATTGCTCGCCGCGCCGAACCCGTCGCAGCCGGGCAGCTTTGGGGTGAAGACGCTGTATTACGGCAGCGGCACCGACAAGCAGCGCGCCATCTATCGCGACTCGGTGACATTGAAGACGGCGGTCGTGAACGGCGCCAAGTTCGCCGCGGCGCCCGATCCCAAGCAGGCCAAGATCCGCAAGAAATATTGGGGATTCGACTTCACCAAGCTGCCGGTGAATGGGCGCGTGTGGTATCCCGACGCGCCGGGGCCGTTTCCGCTCGTGCTCGTGGTGCACGGCAATCACGACATGGAGAAGTTCTCCGATCCGGGCTACCGGTACCTCGGCGAACTGCTCGCGTCGCGCGGCTACATCGTGGCGTCGGTGGATGAAAACTTTCTGAACGGCAGCATCCGCGGCGAGAACGATGCGCGCGGATGGCTGCTGCTCAAACACTTGCAGTCGTGGAAGCGCTTCAACGACTCCACCGGCTCACCGCTGCAGGGCAAGGTGGACATGCACAACATCGCGCTGATGGGACATTCGCGCGGTGGCGAGGCGGTGACCGTGGCCGGTGCGTTCAACCGCTTGGCGTACTATCCCGACGACGCTACGGTGAAGTTCGATTTCAATTTCGACATCAAGTCGCTGGTAGCGATCGCGCCGGTGGACGGGCAGTATCGCCCCGCCGACAAGCCGACGCCGGTGGCGAACTACAACTACTTCCTGATCCACGGCTCGCACGACGGCGACGTGTCGACCTTCAACGGCCTCGCGCAGTACGAGCGAATCCGTTTCACCGACGGCAAGCCGTGGTTCAAGTCGGCCGTGTTCGTGTACCGCGCCAATCACGGGCAGTGGAACACGACGTGGGGCAGCCTCGACCTCGGACCGCGGAGCGCGCGAGCACTCGATACGCGTGGCCTCATTTCTCAGGCCGATCAGCGGAAGTTTGCCGAGGTGTACATCTCGGCGTTTCTCGATGCGACGTTACGCGGGAAGAGCGAGTATCTGCCGATGTTCCGCGATCATCGCGTCGTCGGTCAGTGGTTGCCCAAAACGATGTACACCACGCGCTTTCAGGAGAGTGCGTTTCGCACCGCCGCCGATTTCGAGGAAGACGTGGACGTGACCTCCGGCTCGGTGCCGGGCGTCGTGTTCTCGAGTGACTCGGTGGCGGTGTGGAAGGAGGCGCTGGTCCCGTTCCGCTCGCGTGGGTCCACGCAGGCGCACAACGCGGTCACGATCGGGTGGAACAACCGCATTGCCGGCGACGACACGACGAAGCTGGGCACGGCGGCGTCGTTTGCCATGCAGGTGAGCGATTCGCTGCGGAGTGCGTGGAACGTAGGAACGTCGTCGTCGCTGGTGTTCTCGCTGTCGCCGACCGACGCCAAGCCCGGTCCCCGTGCGGCGGCGCGTGACACCACGAAGCAGGCCGACTCGTTGTCGAAGGGTGCACCGAAGAAGCCCGCGCCGACGAAACCGAAGACGAAGGACGCGAAGTCCGA
>CAMBRJ010000354.1 GCA_945870175.1 Gemmatimonas phototrophica | reverse complement strand
GCGTGAATCCGGGCGCACGCGCCGCGATCGAGGCGCGGGGCGTGCCCTTCGTGGCCAAACCGTTCACCCGCAACCAGCTCGCCGATGCCGTGGCGCTGGCGTTGACCCGCGCGGCACGCTGACGGTTCGCCGCGGCGGGCTACAGCAGTTGCTGTTGCCCTTCGGTGGGCCGCGGCACGATGTGACAGGCGCGGCATCGCGCTTCGTATGAATCGGCCGCCCCCACCATGATGGTGGGCGAGTCGTACGGCGCGGGTTTGCCGCCGATCAGTCGCTGATTGCGACTGGCCGGCGATCCGCACAACACGCAGATCGCGTGCAGCTTGTCGACCATTTCCGCGACGGCCATCAGCTGTGGCATCGGACCGAAGGGCTCGCCGCGGAAATCACTGTCGATGCCGGCGAGAATAACCCGTCGGCCACGATCGGCCAGGCTCGACGCCACCTGCACGATGCCGGCGTCGAGAAACTGCGCCTCGTCGATCGCGATGACCTGCGCCATCGGGTCGAGACGCAGCAGAATCTGGGCCGACGAGTCGACCGGTATCGCCTCGAAGGTTCGCCGGTCATGACTGGAAATATGCCATAACCCGGCGTACCGGTCGTCGAGATGCGATTTGAACAGCTGCACGCGCTTGCGGGCGATGATCGCCCGTCGCACGCGCCGCAACAGCTCTTCGGTCTTGCCGCTGAACATCGATCCAGCGACGACCTCCATCCACCCGCCGGAGACCTGGAAGCTGCCGCTCATGGTCAGCTCTCGCTGCTTCCTTCGGGCGTCCCTTCGGAATTCCCTTCGGAATTCCCTTCAGGATTTCCTTCGGGATTCGGACGCGGCTTCCGACTGGCATTCTGCATGCGTGCCCCGCGTTCGGACCACTCCTCCCGACCTTCGGCGCGCTCACTGACCGGCCGGTCGCCGAAGGCCAGACGCGCTTCGTCGGCCCGCGGCGGACCACCACGGCCTTCCGGGCGCGGGCCACGATCACCACCGAACGACGGGCGGGCCGGACGGTCGCCACCGAAGGACGGACGGGCTGGACGGTCGCCGGCATCACGACGCGGCGGTCCAAACGTGCGCTCACTGCGAGGACCGCGCGCGCCACGATCACCACCACGATCACCACCACGATCACCACCACGATCACCACCGCGGGGCGCGTCACCGCCGCGCTCGTCGATGCGGGCGCTGAGACGACGGCCACGCAGCGACACGGCGCCTAGCGCCTGCACGACCTTCGCGGCGTCGTCCGCGCTGAGCTCGACGATCGCGTGGGACTCGAACAACTCGACCTGTCCGATCCGGTCGGCCGGGATGCCGGCTTCGTTGGCGACGGCACCGACGATGTCGCCGACGCGCACGCCATCGCGCTTACCGGCGGCCAGAAACACGCGCTGCTTCCCACCGATCGCGGGCGCATCCGGCCGCTGGCCGGCGGCGAGCGGCGTGCGCATCGGACCGGCGATGGTCGCCTTGGTGCGTGCCGTCACGAGCTCGCGCCGTGCGCCTTCGTACAATCGCAGCGCGGCGGCGGCAAGCTCGAGCGAGTCATGCGTTTCCAGGAGCGGCGCGAGCAGCGCCATCTCGCTGGCCGACGTGCCGCCGGAATTCGCGAGGGTGGTGCGCAGCGCGGTGCGCAGGGCCTGCACGCGACTCTCGGCGTTCGCCTTGCGGACCGCCGGCGTCCACGCCTCGGCGAGACCGCTCGTCATGCGACGGAAGGCGGCGAGTTCGTCCGGCATTAACAGGGCGACCGCGTCTACGGGGCGCGCGGTCAGCGCTTCCAGCAACGCGTCGTACGACACCGGCGACTCCCACAACACGACGAGCGCGACGTGCTGGGAGGTCGCCTGACGCACGACCTGCACGTTCAGGCCATCCACGGTCATGCCGATGCGCGTGATGGCGGCCTGCGCCTCGCGCTGTCCGGCGTCGCTGGTCGTGACGACCACCACCGACGGTGGATCGACCTCGTCGAGAATCGACCGGAGGGCGTCGGCACGTCCCGAGGCCGACGTGATCAAGAAGCTCGGCGTCATCGCGAGCGGGCTGTCGCCCGCCAGCATCGGCGTGAGGCGACGCGCGCGGCGCATCTGCGCTTCCAGGAAGGCCTCGATGTCGTCCGACTCGCGGTCGATCGTGCCGACGCGCATCATGTCGTCCGGCGAATCGCCGAGCAGCGCTTGCAGGGTGTCGCCCATCTTGTCGGCGAGAATCTCGTCGAGGCTGAAGACCACGAGGACCTGCAGTTGCTGCAGGTTGATGGCGGCGTCCTTGCGGAGCGCGAGCAGGTCGGCGGCGGTGCCGGTCACGATGGCCACCGGGCCGGCGGCCAATACGCGACGGGCGCGGGTGGCGGAGGTGACCGGGACGACCCGCAGGCTGTCGTCGGCCAGCAGCAAACGCGCCTGTTCGGCGGCGCTGAGCGCCTGTTCGACCGTGGGGGTGATCACCAGACAGGCCGGCGCGGCCACGCCCTGCATCCGACGGCTGCGTTCGATGCCCGGACGCATGGCGGCGGTCATCATCCGCAAATCTGCGGGTCCCTGCAGCACCACGTGCTGGCTCCGCGTCGCCCCTGGCGACGTCTCTTCCCGTTCTTGCTCGCCCACGCCCCACCCCATCGATTGTCGGTCAGCCTGGCCGCCCAACGGCCAGTGATTGTGGCGCCCCTATGGCGCACCGCGTACCCGCGTAGCGCACCTCTCAGGGTCGCGCTTAATTGCTGTATGTCCAGCCGTTGAACGTAGTCCTTTCCGGCCCTGAACTGCAGGGGGGCCGGTGAGTTTGTCTTGGGCACCCACCTTGTTTCCGCGTTGCGATCATGTCTCTGGTCTTCCAGCCGTCCGCTAATATCGCCCGACTCAAGGAATCTGCGACGCTGGCGGTGGCCGCCAAGGCGAGGGCGCTCAAGGCGGCCGGCCAGCCCATCATCGATCTTGGCGCCGGCGAGCCCGATTTCGACACGCCGGCGTTCATCCGGCACGCGGCCACCGCCGCCATCGAATCGGGGGCGACCCGCTACACGGCGACCGAGGGCATTCTTCCGCTGCGTGAAGCGATTGCCGCCGATGCGAATCGGCTGCGGGCGCAGGGCGCGCCCATCACCGCCGCGGAGATCGTGGTGTCGACCGGCTCGAAGCAGTCGCTCTACAACGCCTGCGTCTGCTGCTTTGGCCCCGGTGACGAGGTGCTGATACCGACGCCGGCGTGGACGAGCTACTACGAGATGGTGGAACTGGCGCGGGCGGTGTCGGTGCCGGTGTTCGGTGACGAAGCGAACGACTTGAAAGTGACGGCCGCCCAGCTGGCGGCCGCCGCGACGCCGCGCACGAAGGGGCTGATGCTCAATTCGCCCAGCAACCCCACCGGCGCCGTGTATACGCATGACGAGCTCAGGGCGATCCTCGACCTCGCGGCGGAGCAGGGATGGTGGGTGCTCGCTGACGAGATCTATCGACGCATCGCCTACGACGGCGGTGCCCAGTCGGCGCTCGAAGTGGCGACGACGCGCGAGAATCTGATCGTGATCAATGGGGTCGCGAAGGCGTACGCGATGACCGGCTGGCGTATCGGCTGGAGCATCGCGCCGGTGGCCGTCTCGAGGGCGATGACGGCGTTCCAGTCGCACACGACGTCGAACGCGTCGTCCGTGTCGCAGCAGGCGGCACTGGCCGCCCTGGCGCGACCGGACGAGGCTGACGAGGCGGTGAACTATATGGTGAAAGAATTTCGGAAGCGCCGTGACGCGGTCGTGGCCGCGCTCGCCGCGTTCCCGACCGTGCGGTACGTCCATCCGGCGGGCGCGTTCTACGTGTACATCAATGTGGCCGGTTTCCGTGGTGCCGCTGATGCCGGCGCGGCGTTCGCCGCCGCCGTACTCGAGGAACACCAGGTGGCGGTGGTGCCGGGCAGTGCCT
>CAMBRJ010000353.1 GCA_945870175.1 Gemmatimonas phototrophica | reverse complement strand
GATCTCGACATCGTCACCCACGCGTAATCCCGACAGCCGGATCAAGTCCGAGGCCAGGTCGACGATCTTGATCGGCTCTCCCATGTCGAGCACGAACACTTCGCCGCCTTGACCAAGCACCGCCGCCTGCAACACCAGCTGCACCGCTTCGGGGATCGTCATGAAGTAGCGCTGCATGTCCGGGTGCGTGATCGTGATCGGTCCACCGGCGCGAATTTGCCGCAGGAACGTCGGCACCACGCTCCCGCGGCTGCCCAGCACGTTCCCGAAGCGCACACTCACATAGTTCCGACCCGTCGAGACCGCCGCGCGCTGCACCAAGAGCTCGGCGATCCGCTTGGTCGCCCCCATGATGCTGGACGGGTTGACCGCCTTGTCGCTCGAGATCAGCACGAATTGCGGCGTGTCATGACGCACCGCCGCGTCGACCAGCGTGCGGGTGCCCTTCACATTGTTCGTGATCGCTTCGGCCAGATTCTCCTCCATCAGCGGCACATGCTTATGCGCCGCCGCATGGAATACGGTATCGGGGCGATACTGGCCGAAGATCGCGTCAAGCCGCGTCTCATCACGGATGTCGGTGATGAGACAGGTGAGCGGGACCGCCGGGAAATGCGACCGCAGCTCCTGTTGGATATCGAAGATCGAGTTCTCGCCATGGCCTAGCAGCAACAGGTGCGCCGGCGCGTTGCGCGCGATCTGACGACACAACTCGCTGCCGATCGAGCCGCCGGCCCCCGTCACAAGCACCGTCTGTCCTTCCACGATGCGCCGCACCGACCCGAGATCGGTCTGCACCGGGGCACGGCGCAGCAAGTCTTGAATCTCCACCGGACGCAGCTGATTCACCCCGATGCGGCCGGAGAGGATCTCGCCGATCTGTGGCATGGTGCGCGTCGCCACGCCAGCGGCCGTACAGATGCGCACAATGTCGCGAATCTTGGCGCCGGGCGCGCTCGACATCGTAATGATGACGTGACGCACGCCGTGTGCACGGATCCGCGCGTCGAGTTCACTAACCGGGCCGAGGACGCAGAGGCCGCCCACGTGCACGTGACGCTTGGACGCATCGTCATCGAGATAGCCGATCGGGCGAAGGCCCATCGCCGGGTTCTCGAGCATTTCACGCGCCGTGAGCCGTCCGGAGGCGCCGGCTCCCAAAATGAGCACGGGCACCTGGGCCGTGTGGTCACGACGCTGGCGGCGGTGCACGATCCACACGCGCGCCAGCAGACGCGGCAGCGTGAGCGCGACAATGCTCCACATCGTGTGCGACGAAATCACCGAGAGCGGCAGTCGCGTAGCGGAGAGACCGAGGACCGGCAGTAGAAAGACACCGAGCGTCACGTTGGCAATCGCGGCGACGAACACCGCCGCCAGCATCGCCTTGAGTTCCTCGATCGACGCCATGCCCCACGCGCGCCGATACAGGCGGAAGGCCGCCATGATGCCAAGCCACATCGGCACGGCCAGCATGAGGTGGAAGCTCGCCGCCTGGCGCCAACTCGAATCGAGCCACTCCAGTCCTTCGAAGCGCAGCGTCCAGGCAATACCCCAGACGGCCGTCAACATCACGACATCGAGCACGAACAATTGATTGTGCGTCAACCACGGTGCCTTACGGGACTCGGCGGGTGACGCGGTCGCCGGCACTGGAGGCCGTGTCGGAGAAGTGGAACTGGACGTCATAGCCTGTACGGTCTGCGGCGAATACGACGTCGCGACATCGCGACTTCTCCAGGAGCCCCCTACGACCCCCGCTCGGGCGTCTGTGCGCCCAAGCCGTCTTGCGTCCTACCCTGCTCAGTATCGGAAGCGGACGTCCAGCCTTTAACCGACGGGTCGGCACGATTCGACGACGCGCGTCCCGACCTCAGTTCGTTCGGCTCAGCACGACGGCCAGCGTCACCAAACTACCGATCACCTGCGTGAGCGTGCCGAGCAACTGCATCACATCGCGCTTGTCGGATGGGTCACGCGAGGGCACGATGATCCGACTGCCCGGACGCGGCTTCGGCTGCGTGGCGATCAGGGCGAAGTACCGGTGGCGTGTCTCCACCTTGCCGTTCGCCTGCACGACGTAGGCGCGCTTGGCGTCGGCGTTGCGCGTCGCGCCGCCGGCGGCGCGTATGTACGACGCGAGCGACGCGCCCGGCTCGTACGGGAGCGCCACCGCCGAGTTCACGGCGCCCGACACCGAGACCAGCGCGTTGTACCGCGGCACATGCACGGAGTCGCCGTCGATGAGCAGCAGATTGTCGCGATCCTTCGGGTTTTCCAGCACACGGAGCAGGTCCACGCCAACGCGTCCCACCGCGTGCTCTCCACGGTAAAACCCGACGGCGGCGGAGTAGGCGGAGGCGGTGAGTCCACCGGCGCGGGCAATCACATCGGACAGCCGCTCGGTCTTCGACGTCAGGGCGTACGTGCCCGGAAACTGGACCTCGCCGGTGAGCGTCACCGTCGACTGCATCTGCCAATCGGGCTGACGCAGCACCAGCACGTTGTCGTAGGGCGACAGGCGCGTGTCGCCGTTGGGGGTGGCGGCGGCCGGCGAGTCGATCACGTACGACGAGTCGAGCGGTACGCGAAAGGTCACGGCCAACTGCCCCGGCACCCGCGTCTCCGGCAGTCGCGCGATCTCCGCCTCGTTGAGCGAGGCACTCGGCAACAAACCGCCGGCGTGCAGCATGAGATCGCGCATCGTCATCCCGTCGCGATACGCATACTGTCCGGGGTTGCGCACCGCGCCGCTGAGCGCCACATACTGCGGCGCGCGGAACTCCGTCAGCGAAAACACGGAAATCTCATCGTCTTCCTGCAGCAACATCGGCGTCGTCGTGGTGCCGTCGGAGCGCAGCGTCGCGCGGATCTGCTCGCGGGTGGAATCGGCGCGGAGTCGCGAGATGATCACCCGTCCGAGATAGCTGTCGGACTTGAGCCCGCCCGCCTGACGGATGGCGTCGTTCAGCGTGCTGGCCTTGTCGATGCCCTGTGAGCCGGGCTGCCACACATTGCCGATAATCGTAATGCGACCGCGCACGCGGTTCGAGACGCGCGGCACGTCCACGACGTCTCCGGCTTCGATCGGAATGCGCATGGCGCTCGTGCCCGTGGCGGCGTCCGGCAGGCTCACATCGAGCACGATGCGATCACTGCCCTCCGCCGTGCGCTGCGTGGGCGGCACGATGCGCTGAATGCGAATGCGCCGGCGCGACGCGTCGTCGGTAAAGCCGCCGGCGGTCGCCACCAGAGCATCGAGCGATTCGTTCGGACGCAGCTCGTAAGTGGCCGGCCTCAGCACGCCACCGCTCACGCGGACCCGCGCCCCGTGCGTGGGTACGAACAGGACATCGCCGTTTTCGAGACGGACGTCGCCGCTGGCATCACCGCGCAGCAGATACGCGTACACATCGAACCGCTGGGTGGGCGTTCCGCGTCGGCGGATCTCCACCTGTCGCAGCGATCCGCGTTCGCTCGGACCACCGGCGGCGTAGAGCGCCGTGAGCGCGGTGCCGGCGCTGGAAATGCGATAGCTGCCCGGCTGCTGCACGTCACCCACCACGAACACCTGGTTGCTGCGCAAGCGCGCCACGCTCACCGAGAAGCGCGTGCTGCCGCCGATGCCCGAGTACACGCGCTGGAGGCGCGCGCGAAGCAGCACGTCGAGATCGCCCAGCGTGAGATTTGCCACGGGCACGGTGCCGACGACGGGAATCACCACGAAGCCTTCGCGCGTCACGTCGAGCGTGTAGGCGGCTTCGACATCGCCGCTGAGAATGAGCACCAGTTGGTCGCCGGCGCCAAGCTTGTACGACGCGTCGACCGGTCCACCGGCGTTCGCATCGAACACCGTGGTGGGCTGCGAGAAGAGGGCGTAGCCGAAGAGGGTGGTGCCGTCCGACGCGTAACTGGTGCCGAGTCGAG
>CAMBRJ010000352.1 GCA_945870175.1 Gemmatimonas phototrophica | reverse complement strand
TATCCGGAGAGCTGCTTCGCCACACGCGAAGTCGAGTGCCTCGCGAAACATCGCTTTGCCACGCATACCGAGGCCCGCCTCACGGTCTTCCGCTCCATCGAAGGCTGGTACAACGCGCATCGGCGGCACGCCGCGCGTGGTCAGCGGTCCCCGTTAGCCGTTGAGCAGGCGCATGTCGTACAATGCTTCGGGGCTGAAAAACCCAACCCCACTGGCTCCATAAAAGTGGGTCAAGTTCACACGCTGGACGACCTTCTTGCTCGATCCCATGTGCCACCTCCGCCCCAAAACTCGGGCGAGTCAGGGGTCCACGAAATCGGGTCAAGTCCAGTCTGCTCGGCCCGACCGCATTGAAATTCCTGTCGTGAGGGGTGAGAATCACCGCAACAATATGAGTCCGCGCGCCGGGCAACCAGGCGACATACGACTGCTCGACCCCTGTCGAGAGATCCCTGAACGACCGACCGGCAGCGTGACCCGCACGTTGGACCCGCACGTTGGACCCGGACGTTGGACCCGCACCGCACTCTGAAATCACACATCCACTGGAATCCCTCATGCCCCGCCGAGCGAAGTCCCGCAGGTCGTTCGCCCATGTTGGCCGACAGCTGTTGTTGCTGATGCTGAGCAGCGGGGCGTCGATGCTCGATGTGGCGCCGCTTCATGCGCAGGCCACGACGTCCGTCGGCGCTGCGATGTCCGGACGCGGCGCGCCGCAGGTGAGCGCGTCGGACTACGCCCGCGCGGAGGCACTGATTGGATGGAACGCGCGCGAGCTCGTGGTCGATGACGCGGTTGCGCCACGCTGGATACCTGGCAATCGCTTCTGGTATCGCAACCGCGGCGTGCGCGGATACGAGTTTCTGCTTGTTGACGCGACCACCGGCGCGAAACGTCCGCTGTTCGACAACGCACGCCTGGCCGCCGAGCTGTCACAGCGCGCCGATACGTCATACGAGCCGTCCAATCTTCCCTTTCGCGACATCACCCTCACCGACGACGGGCGCGCCATCCAGTTCGAAATCGCGAAGAAGAAGTTCTGGTCGTGCGACATCGTCGCCTATACGTGCGCCGGACCGGATTCTGTGCCGCAGCGCAAGGTCAGCGAGGTGCGGTCACCCGACGGTAAGTGGGTCGCGTACGAGCGCGGAGGCAATCTCTTTGTGCGAGGCGTGGGGGGCGGGGCGGAGACGGCACTCACCACCGACGGCACGCCCGACAACGGCTACGCGGTGGCCAACGTGGGGTGCTGTCAGCAGGTGACGAATGTGCGCAACAAGACCGAACTACGTCCGTACGTGCTCTGGTCGCCGGACTCGAAGCGTCTGGTCACGCACAAGTGGGATCAGCGCAACGTGCGGCTGATGCACCTGCTCGAGACGAAAAATCCGGCGCCGGTGCTGCACAGCTACCGCTACGCGCTGCCGGGCGACTCGGTGATCCCGACGTTCGAGTATCACGTCTTTGACCTCGACGCCAAGAAGGGCGTGCGCGTCAATACACCGGCGATCGATGCCGTCAACACGAGTTGCTGCTGGTTGGGAACCGACACCACGTGGAAGGACGTGCGCTGGGGGAGTAACAGCAGCGAACTCTTTTTCACGGCGGGCAAGCGCGGCTTTCACGAGTTGACGCTGATGGCGGCCGATACGCGAACCGGCACCGCGCGACCAATACTCAAGGAGAGCGGCAAGACCTACGTCGAGACCAACCAAAACTCTGGTGGCATTCCCAACTGGCGGCCGCTGAACGGGAACCGGGAGATTGTCTGGTGGTCCGAACGCGACGGCTGGGGCCACCTGTATCTGGTGGACGCGAGCACGGGTGCGATCAAGAATCGCATCACCAGTGGCGACTGGATGGTGAGCGACCTGCTCTGGATTGACGAGGTCCAGCGGTACGCATACTTCACGGCGCGAGGCCGAGAGCCCGGACGCGATCCGTACTACCGCTTTCTGTATCGCGCGCGGTTGGACGGGACGTCTGTTGCGCTGCTGACGCCTGAAAATGCCGACCACAACGTGTCCTTCTCGCCGGATGGCAAACACGTGGTGGACGCGTTTTCACGGTCGGATACCCTCCCCGTGTCGGTGCTCCGGCTGCCCACCGGTGCTATTGTGCGTGAACTGCAGCGCGCGGACATCGCGCGCCTGCTGGCCAGCGGATGGACGGCTCCCGTTGCATTCACGCTGAAGGGACGCGATGCGCAGACGGAGCTTCGCGGCCTCCTCTTTCGTCCAACGCACGTGGTCCCTGGGCGCAGCTATCCCATCATCGACTACATATACCCCGGACCACAGGTGGGCTCGATCGGTGGACGGCAGTTCACGGTGAACTTCGGCGGCAATGCGCGCGCGCTCGCCGAGCTCGGATTCTACGTGGTGCAGGTGGACGCCATGGGCACGCCCGGTCGCTCCAAGGCCTTCCACGACGCGTACTACGGCAACATGACGGACAACGGCATTCCTGATCATATCGCCGTCATCAAGCAGCTTGCGGCACGCTATCCCGAAATCGACCTCGATCGTGTCGGCATCTTCGGACACTCCGGCGGTGGCTTCGCTTCCACCGACGCCATCCTGAGCTTCCCCGAGTTCTTCAAGGTTGCCGTGTCCAGCGCCGGCAATCATGACCAACGCAGCTACGACTTCACGTGGGGAGAGAAGTATCAGGGGCTGATGAGGAAGTTCTCCGACTCCACCGACTCGTTCGACTCCCAGTCGAACTGGCGCAAGGCGAAGAACCTCCGCGGGAAGTTGATGCTCGCCTACGGCACGCTCGATGACAACGTGCATCCCGTGGCGACGCAGCTGGTGATCGATGAGCTGATCAAGGCCAACAAGGATTTTGACCTGCTTGTACTCCCCAATCGCAATCACGGTTTTGCCGCCGAGCCGTACATGGTGCGACGCACGTGGGACTACTTCGTCCGAAATCTGTTGGGTGCAACACCGCCCGACGGGTACGTGCTCAAGTCGCCATCGCCGTGATGGGAGCATCGGAGTTGGCACCGCGCCGTTCACGCAGCGGTGTTGGTGTCGGGGGCTGGCGGCTCACGAGGTCGCGAATGCTGCGACATCGTACGGAACGCGCCGCGCTCGCGCTCTGCGCGGGCTGCCCAGGTAGCGACACCAGCGGCGCCACCGGTACCGGATGATTCGAACGCCGCTGCTGGTGGTGAGAGCGATGGCCGGAGGTTAATCGCAGGATCGATACTAGCGGTTAGGATTATTCGACTATGACTACCACACGCCACCTTGGCCGCACCGGGCTTGCCGTCGCGCCGATCGGACTCGGCTGCATGAGCATGAGCTCCGGCTACGGCCCACCCGGCGACCGCGTAGCAATGCGCACGCTGTTACGTCACGCGGTAGACCACGGCGTCACGCTCTTCGATACGGCGCTGGTGTACGGCCCGTTTGTGAACGAGTCGCTGGTCGGCGAAGCGCTTGCACCGCGGCGACAACAGGTGGTGATCGCGACAAAGTTCGGCTTCGACATCGATCTCGACACGGGCGAGAACCGTGGCGGGTTGAACAGCCACCCTGCGTACATTCGCGCATCAGTGGACGGCTCCTTGCGGCGCTTGCAGACGGACTACATCGATCTGTTGTATCAGCATCGTGTCGATCCGGCGGTGCCGATCGAAGATGTGGCGGGCACCGTGCGCGATCTGATCGGCGAGGGCAAGGTGCGCCACTTCGGCCTCTCAGAGGCCGGCGTCAGCACCATTCGTCGCGCCCACGCGGTGCAGCCGGTGAGCGCGCTGCAGAGCGAGTATTCACTCTGGTGGCGCGAGCCGGAGCAGGAGATTTTTCCGGTGCTCGAGGAGTTGGGTATTGGTTTCGTTCCGTTCAGTCCATTGGGGCGCGGATTTCTCACCGGCACGATAAACGCGCACACCACGTTCGACGCGAACGACTTTCGACATAACATTCC
>CAMBRJ010000351.1 GCA_945870175.1 Gemmatimonas phototrophica | reverse complement strand
CACGCCGCTGTTGGCCACCGGCGGCAGCGGCGACGTCCTCAGTGGACTGATCGTCGCGCTACTGGGGCAGGGACTCGACCCGCTCGCGGCGACGGTCAGTGGCGCCACCGTGCACGGACGCGCCGCGGAACTCGCGACCGCGCGATTGGGGGGGATTCGGGGCGGCACCCTCGAGGCCCTGTTCGATGCGCTGCCGTCGGCGTGGCGGCAGCTCGAGCATGCCGTCACGTCTCCGCCGGGTGTGTTGGCCGACCTTCCGTCCCCCGCGTGACCGTGCGTCCGCGTCGAATCGCTGCGCTGGTGGCGACGTTGTCGGTCGGCGTGCTGACCTGGACGTCGTGTGCGACGAACGGCATCGGCCGTGGAACGGGCAGCGACTCGTCGGGGCCACTCGGCGGCTTCGGTCGACGCGACGAACGCCAACGGGTCGGGAGCTTCAGCAATGTGCAGGCGGTGGCCGTGTCGCGCCGCTACGTGTTCGCGGCAGGCAGCAGCGGCATCGCGATTTACGATCGCGTGATGGACCGCTGGCTCCCGCCGCTGACGCGCGATGACGGCTTGAGTGATCAGCAGATCACGGTGCTTGCCGGCGATCCGGTGGAGGACGCGCTGTGGCTGGGCGTGCCCGGTGGCGTGATCATGTATCGGCCGCTCACCGAGCAGCTGCAGCGCACGATCGTCACCGGTGTGCCGGACCTCATCGCGTTCGATCGCGGTGCCACTGGCGCCGCCACCGGTGGTGCCACCGGTGATGCCATCGTGCGCGCCGGCGGTGAGTGGACGCGCATCTCGCGCGTGGGCATCGCCACGCCGATGGCGCGGCCTCCGGTGGCCAGCACACTGAACCTGCCGCGCACGCTGAACGATCTGTATACGCAGTTCCCCACGTTGCGCACGCAGCCCTCGCTGTTGTTGCGCACTCAACAAAGCGATCGCCCGCTGCGCACCGCACAGATCATCAGCGGCGCGGCGTCGCCCGAGCGGGTGAGCGAAGTGTGGCTGGGCACCGCCGGCGACGGCCTGTTCCGGCTCGATCCGGCGTTCATGCAATCCACGCCGTTGCCCTATGGACTCATGGAGCCTGGCGTTGGCGCGCTGGCCCTGGCGGTCGATGGGGTGTGGGCCGCCGGTCTTGGTCAGTCGTTCGATCGCGGCGGCCTGTCGTTCGTCGGCAGCGATTTGCAGCGCTTCCGGTGGATCGACGGCACGATCTCCGTGCCGCTCGTGGGCGTGCGTGCGCGTGCCCTCGTGACGCGCGCCTCGCGGCTCTGGCTCGGCACCGATCGTGGGCTGGTGCGCGTGCGACTCGACGGCACGCAGGCCATGCAGGCGTGGGGCGTGCTGGACGGTCTCCCCGACGAGCGCGTGCTCTCGGTGGCCACGCGCGATGACGGGGTGTGGGCCGGTACGGCGCGTGGTCTCGTGTACGTGAGTGACAGCGGCGACAGTCGCGCTGTGCGCACGCGGGGCGTGGGGGGGCGGCTGCTCGACAACATGCCGGTGCACGCGTTGCAGTTCACCGGTGACACGTTGTGGATCGGGACCGAAGCGGGGTTGATGGCGATCGCGACGCCGAACGGCAGTGTGGGCGGCGTGGTGTCGCGACCGGTCGGGAGTGATCCCGCGCTGCGTCGTGCCGTTCGTGCGCTGGCATGGAGCGACACGGTGCTGCTCGCCGCCACCGATGATGCCGTGCTGCGCCTCGCGCCGCGCGGTGGGGTGGAGCCGGTGCGCGTGGACCTGCTCGATGTGCGACAGGTGGGTCGTGTCACGAAGGTGGCGATCGACGACCGCACCATGTGGGTGGCGGGCACCGATGGCGTGGTCATCGTGTCGCGTCGTGATGGCGCGACGCGGGTGTTGCGCGTGCCGGGCGACCTGCCGGGGCCGGTGCTGGATATCGCGGTCAATCGCGATTATCTCTGGCTTGGCACGCCGCAGGGACTGATCCGCCTGCGCCGTCGCGGCGACGGCGGTCTGCCATGAGTAAAGCATGAGTCTTGAACCGCGTCCACATCAGGCCATGCGGGATGGCGCCGAGTTCGACACGATTCGCGCGCTGATGGCGCGTTGGGGCGATCTGGCGGTCGATATCGGCGACGATGCCGCGGTCTTGGCGCCGTCGGCCGATGGCACGCGCGTCGTCAGCGTGGATGCCTGTGTGGAAGACGTGCACTTTCGTCGCGCCTGGATTTCCGCACGCGAGGTCGGCGTGCGGGCGGCGGTGGCGGCGTTGAGCGATCTGGCGGCCATGGGCGCCCGCGCCGAATACGTGCTGATTGCGTTCGTGATTCCCGAGGCGTGGCGGGAGCAGCTCAGCGATGTGGCCGACGGGATGGGCGCCGTGATCCGCGAAGCGGGCGCCCGAATCGTGGGCGGGAATCTGAGTCGCGGTGCGGTGTTCTCGATTACGACCACCGTGATCGGCCGGGCGCGGCGCGTGGTGTCGCGCAGCGGCGCCCGCGAGGGTGATCTCGTCGTGGTGACCGGCCTGCTTGGCGGTCCTGGGGCGGCCATACAGGCGTGGACCGCTGGCGAGAACCCGACGGTATGGTCCCGTGGGCGTTTTGCCGCCCCGGCACCGCGCTGGGCCGAGGGAGAGGCCTTGGCCGCCGCCGGCGCCACGGCCATGATCGATCTCAGCGATGGGCTCTCTGGCGATGCCCGACATCTGGCGGCGGCCAGTGGTGTGCGCCTCCTGCTCGATGCCGCGCGGGTACCGGCCGGCCCCGGTATCGCGCCCGAAGTGGCGATGCAGAGCGGGGAAGAGTACGAACTGTTGGCGTGTCTTCCTGCGTCGGCATATGAGGCGCTCCAATCCCGGTGGGAGACGTGCAGCGCGCGGCCGCTTACGGTGGTCGGCGTGGTCGGCGCCGGTCACGATGCGGCGGGCTCGGCCGACGCCGAGTCCCGTCGCGGGTTCGATCATTTCGCATCACCGAAATTCACGCGTTGAATTCGGGTTCGGAGTGGGTGAGTTTGCACAGATGCGCACTGTATTCACGGCATTGGCCTTGTTGGTTGGAACGGTCCTGTTCGGCAGCATCACGTTGCTGGCTGAGTTGCTCGCCCGCCCGCACGGACCGCAGAGCATTTTCGCGAAGACCCCCCGCTGGTGGGCCTCGTGGCTGCTCGGGGCCGCGGGGGTGAAGGTGGTGGTTCACGGCGAGCCGTTCCTCCCCGAGGGCGCGCCGCGGGTGTTCATGGCCAACCACGTGAGCTGGTTCGATATCCCGTCCATGATCGCCGCCCTGCCGCACTACGGCTTCGTGGCGAAGCGCGAGTTGGAGAAGATTCCGTTCTTCGGCCCGGCGGCCCGCGCGGTGGGCGTGATCTACATCGATCGCGCGAATCGCCAGGCCGCGTTCAGCGCCTACGAGGACGCCGCCTCGAAGATCCGGGCCGGGCACCATGTCCTCGTGTATCCCGAAGGGACGCGCGGTTTCACCTACGCCCTGCGTCCCTTCAAGAAGGGCCCGTTCGTGATGGCCATCGGCGCCGGCGCCCCGATTGTGCCGGTGGTCGTGTACGGCACCATCGCGGTCAACCCGCGCGCCGAGTTCCGGGCGTCACCGGGCACGGTGCACGTGCATTTGCTGGAGCCGGTACCGACCGAAGGCCTCACGTACGCCGACCGTGACGAGCTCGCCGAGCGCGTCCGTCAGCGCATGGCCGACTGTTTGCGTGCACATTATGGTGTGGACCCGGCGATCGAACCTTCGCGCCGTGCCGCACCCGCCGAGGCCGAGCAAGCCTCCGCGTAGCGTACATCCGTACTCCCGACTTCTTACTCCTTACTTCGCTTCTCTTTATGGCTGCAATCGTTTCCATTAGCGCGCGCGAGATTCTCGACAGCCGCGGCAATCCCACTGTAGAAGTGGACGTGATCCTCGAAACGGGCAGCGCGGGTCGTGCCTCCGTCCCGAGCGGCGCCAGCACGG
>CAMBRJ010000350.1 GCA_945870175.1 Gemmatimonas phototrophica | reverse complement strand
AGGGAAGAGGTGAACCGCGCACCTCCTGCTTCCTGCCTCCTGAAACCCTCCCCCCTGCTCCCTAGGGCGTTTGCCGTTCAGCGTTTGCCACCTTACCGCTCCGCCGACGCCACGGCATCCACGTGATGCACGTGCAGCGTCAACGAGTGCGCGAAGTGCACAAACCCTACGGTGCTGGCCAGGGCGCGCGCCGCGGGGTCGCCAACGGCGAGACGCACGACAGGGAGGAGTCCCTGGCTGAGCACGTGGCGCACGAGGGCGTGGACGACCGCCTGTCCGTAGCCCATGCGACGATGGCGCGGCGACACGAGGACACGGACACGGGCCAACCGTCCCTCAGGGGCTTCGACGGTGGCCAACGCCACCAACACGCCACCCTGCAGCGCGCCAACGCGATGCGGCGAATCGAGGTGGCCGCCGCCCTCGTTCCAATCATCCGGCGACACATCGTCGCGCAGCATGTCGAGGACGAAGCGGCTCGGATCGTACACGAGCATGCCCGCGACTTTCGGCGCCGGCGAGAGGGTCGACTCGTCCAACAGTTCGACGGCCGCCGAATCATCGCTCACGGTCAACCGGGCGGTACGGAGTGCGATCACCGAACCGGGCGAGGCCTCAAGGCGCGTGAGCGAGAGTAACTCCTCCACCTCCGCCGGCTCGAGCCCGAGGTCGACGTCCTCCTCACCACTCGGTACCGAGACCAGACCCACGCCGTTCCGCACGAGCGTCCGCACCACCCGCTGCTCGTCGCCGTGCCGTTCGACGGTCGAGACACGCTGCCGTTCCAGATAGCCGACCGGACATCCAAGCGACATCGCGCAGGACCGCAGCGCTTCCGCGACACTGCGGTCGGCGAGTGACGCCCGAGGGCCAGTCAATGAGTTCGGCATGATCCCCCAAAAATGGCGAGTCTGGACTTATGGTCCAATAGGCAAGTGTCTAATTGTCAAGAATTTCTAGCACTCGCTCAATCTCGGCCACCGTGTTGTAGCAGTGCGGTGACAGGCGGACCGCGCCCTCCCGGACGGTATGCGTGATCTGCGCCGTCGTCAGCCGGGCGGCCATCGACGCCACGGACTCGGAGGCGAACGAGATGACCCCGGCCCGCCGGGCTGGATCGGCCGGCGTGACCAGCCGGACGTCGGGGCGCGACTGCGCCCACTCGACGATCCGCGTGCCAAGCGACGCAATGTGAGCGGCCACCGCCTCCACCCCGATGTCGAGCAGCACCCGGGTCGAGGCATTCGCGACCGCGAAGTCCTGATAGGCCAGCGTGACGACTTCGAAGCGCCGCGCATCGTCGAAGAAGTCGTAGTCGTACTCGGTGAGACGGGTGTAGTCGGTGGAGGACTTCATGCACGCCCATCCCACGTCGATCGGATCGATGGCCGTGACCAGCTCGCGCCGCACATACACAAAGCCGGTACCCCACGGGCTGAGCTGCCATTTCTGGGCGCCGCTGGCGAAGATATCGATCGGCAGCGCGTGCAGGTCGATCGGTCGCACACCGCAGCCTTGAATGCCGTCCACGATAAAGAACACGCCGCGCTCACGACACGCGGTCCCGATCCGGGCGAGGTCAGCGACGAAACCGGACGCGAACTGCACCCACGACACCACCACCGCCACCACGTCAGGGCGCGCGATCGCGGCCACCAGCGCGTCCTCGTCGGGGAGCCCGTGCTTTCTCGGAATCAGCTCGAGGTTGATGCCGCGCGACCCCAGCGCCTGAAAGGGATACACGCAGCTCGGAAACTCCCCGTCGAACGTGAGAATCGTGCCGGGGCGCAGCGGCAGCGCCCGTGCCGCGAGATTCAGCCCGTAGGTCGTGTTGGGCATGAGCGCAATTTCATCGGCGTCGGCACCGACCAGCGCGGCGAATTGCGCCCGCGCGGTTGCAGCGGCATCGAGCATCCATTGAAACGGCAGCAGATGCGGCTGCGCCCGCATCCGGTTCCACGTATGCGCCACCTCCACCGCCGCCGCCGGCATCGGCCCCACGCTGGCGGCATTCAGGAAGATCGCCGGATCGTTGGCCATCCAGGCGTACTCGCGGGCGCGGAGCGCCGCGACGTCGTGCGATGTGGTCATGAGCGGCTCCTCGGGAAAGCCCGAGTGCGGGTGAGACGAGCAAACGGCCTATGGCAGGCGACGGGCGGCGCGCGGATCGAGCGCATCACGCAGCGCATCACCGAGCAGATTGAAACCGAGCACCGCGACACCAATCGCCAGCCCCGGCGCCAGGCTGGTCCACGGCGCATGGCGCAGCTGTGACAAATCGCGGCCATCGGCGATCATCGCGCCCCAACTTGGCGTTGGCGGTTGTACGCCAAGTCCCAGGAACGACAATGCCGCTTCGGCCATGATGGCGCCGGCAATACCGAGCGTCGCCGCGATCACGACGGGCGCGATCACATTCGGCAGCACATGTCGCAACAGAATACGACGATCGCGCGCGCCCAGGGCGCGCATCGCCTGCACGTACTCGAGTTCGCGTACCACCAGCACCTGTCCGCGCACCAGTCGGGCCATGCCGGCCCAGCCGACGATGCCGATCACGGTGCACACCACCGTGAGCGACGGCTCGAAGGCCGCCGCCATCGCGATGAGCAGCAACAGCGACGGGAACGCCAGCGTGACATCGGCGAGCCGCATGATGATCTCCTCCGTCCACTGACCGCGGTATCCGGCCACCAGACCGAGCACCAGACCGATCGACAACGAAATCCCCTGCGACGCCAAACCCACCAGCAGCGAGATGCGGGCACCGTGCACCAAGCGCGACCAGACGTCGCGTCCTTGTGCGTCGGTGCCGAGCCAGTGCGCGCCGCTCGGCGCCTGCAGCGCATTGCGCAGATTGATCTGAATCGGATCGGTGCCGTCGATGAGCGGCGCCAACAGCGCCGCCAGGATCAGCACGGCAATCACGCCAAGTCCAAAGCGAGCGCGACGATCGTCGCGCATGCGCGCCCACGCGGCAGTCGCCACCGCCGGTGCCACCGCCGGTGCTACCGCCGGTGCCGACGAGGCGGCGACGGTCATGACGGCCTCATGCCGACGTCAGCATCGGAGCGATGGAGGCCGACGCGACCCGCGACCCCGAGGCCTGCGACAACACCTCGGCCGCGTCATCGACGAACTGCGGCCAGCCGTGCAATAAGGTGGCGCGCGCCCTCGCAGCGTTGCCCATCGCCTCGTACGCCGGGCGATCCGCCATCAGCCCTGCCAGCTCGGCGACGATCGTCGGAATATCGTCATCGGGCATCACGAAGCCGGTGATGCGCGACGCCACCATCGACGAAAACGACAGGGCGGCTGGCACCACGACGGGAAGGCCGTGCTGCATGGCAGCGATCGTGGCGATGGCCCCGTCGTCGCCATCGGCGGTGATCCACACGGCGGCCGCATCGATGTCGTCCGCGAGCAACAGCGTATCGATCGGCGCAACCTGCACGAACGCGGTGAGGCCGAGCGACGCCGCGTGCACGCGCGTGGACTGCAGTGCCGCGAGTTCGCCCAGCAACACGATGCGCAGTGACGGATGCCGACCCACCAGCCGTGCCGCCGCCCGAAGCGCGACGGCCGTGCGTTCATCATGTTCCGCCGGTGGCACGATCAATAAGGCCGCCGGCACGGCCTCGCCGGAGGGCACCTCGGCGCGCACGTGACGTGAGGAGGGCCCGGGCCAGCTCACCGCGATCGGGTCGCGTCCCCACGACGTCAGGCGGGTGCGGGCGTCCGCCAATCGGGAACGCCAGGTGAGCGCCGCCGATCGCCGCTCGGGCGCATCCTCACCGACCGACCAACGACGCACCACTCCACCGCGTCGCCCCATGGCCATCGCCGCCAACAAGCTGTCGGGCTCACTGTGCACCAACACCGCGTCGGGACGTAACGCGGTCACGATGCCACGTGCGCTCCTGATGTGCGCGAACGCGCCCTGTCCGGT
>CAMBRJ010000349.1 GCA_945870175.1 Gemmatimonas phototrophica | reverse complement strand
CACGCTGCCACCGCGCGTGAAGCCGTCTGTGTAGCTCGGCTCCAGCACGCCGAGACGACGGTAGCCCGCGTACTCCGCCAGCTGCCCCTTCTCGACCTTCCACGTGTGCGTCGATTCCACTTCGTCGCTCCGGTAGTCGCCGGCGTATTCGGCAAGCTTCGGGGCGTCGAGGGCGGCGGTGTCCGCGCGCGTAAAGGTGAGCGTGCTCGACGCGGTACGCACGACCATACGCTGCGGCACGCCCTCCCCCTCGAAGCGAACCTCTGCACCCGCTTCGGCCCGAAAACGTGAACCGCCCAACGACACGTAGCGCGTTGGCGTGGTGCCGTCAGAGACGAGCGTGTCCCCCTTCATTCGCGTGCGGCGCACCTCGCCGCGCTCCACGTTGCGCCAGACGCCCGTCAATCCGCGAAGTGTCGTCGGCACTTCGTCAACGCGAGCCGCTTTGGCCAGTGATGCGGCCCATGCAGCGGCGGTATCAGGCTGCATTGTGTCACCGACGTAAATCGCGGCCACCTTCTGCGCCAACGAATCGGGACCCGACGTCGTCAGGTTGCAAAATGTCGCGACGGCAAACTTTTGCTCGGGGAAGCGCAGGAAGTGTCCTCGAAATCCGCCCCAGCTGCCGCCGTGCGCCACGACCGGTAATCCGCGAAACGTGCCGACGGTCAAACCAATCGCGTAGGCCTGGCCGGGGGCGGAGGTCGCCGGGGCGCCGCTGTTCAATGTCGTAGCGGTCGTCATGATCGTGATGATGTCGCGTCCGCCCACGACGCCCGTGTCGTAATTATTCAGCCAGCGGCCGAAGTCCTCGACGGTCGTGTGCACACCACCCGGCCCCATGATGGCGCCGTCGTAGGAGGAGCGCTGAATGCGGAATGCCTTGTCCCGCGGCGCGTAGCTTTCGGCAAGGTTCGGGATGATCGCGTTGCGGTCGGCGAGGAATCGCGTGTCCCGCATGCCAAGCGGCGCGAAGATGCGCTCGTCGGCGAACTGCGCGAGCGATTTGCCCGTGAGGCGATAGACGAGCTGCGCGGCCAGGATCCAGCCGGAATTCGTGTAGAGGTATTTCTCACCCGGTTCGTAGTTGGGCTCCGCCGACCGCGTGATGATGTGGAGCGCGTCGACGGTGTCACCGGCGAACGTCTGCCCGGTCTGCCCCCAGAGTGTCCACAGGTCGCGTAACCCGCTGGTTTGACTGAGGGCGCGACGAAGCGACACGCGCTCCGCATACGCCGGCATCTCCGGGAAATACTTCCGCACCGGATCGTCGAGCGAAAGTTTGCCGTCCTTCTGCAGCAACAGAATAGCCATCGCGGTGAACTGCTTCGAGATGGATCCGACATCAAGCACCGTGCGCGGCGACAGCGGCACGGCCTGCTCGAGACTCGCGAGGCCATAGCCGCGGGCATAGCGAACCACGCCGTCTTGATAGACCCCGAGGGCGCAACCAGGCGAATCCGTCCGGTCGAACTGCCGGAAGACACTGTCGGCGCGCAGGGCTTTTTCATCACGCGGGCCGATGACGTATTGGGCCGACGCCATGCGCGGCAGGGCGAGCGCAACGAGAATGGCTGGAAAACGTAGCGAAGAGAGGCGCATAGGAGGGCGACGACGTGTTAGGGCATACATAGGTTTGGCGAACGTCAAGTTGTGCTGTAGTCGCTCCAAGCATGCGGCCGCGGAGCGGCCACCACAATAGCGCGGCCATCCGCACCAACTGTCGTTATGCCGCCCTCCCACCAACGATACGGGTCGCTTGCGCCTCACCCGGCGCTGGCGAGGTCGGCGATCGCGCCGTATTCTCGTCGGGTCGTCAACCCACCCCGATTGAAGTTGCTATCCCGCCTTGGAGTGCCGTCCCACATGTCCCGCCTTCTCGCCCGACTCGTCGCCGTCGCGATACTCTTCTCGGTCGCGGCGCCCCTGCCGGCCCAGCCGCTGCCAGGCGCGATCGCGGCGCGCATCGACTCGCTCTTCGCCTCGTTCAACAGGACGGACGCGCCCGGGCTCGCGGTCGCCGTCGTGCGCGACGGGCGCATGATCTTCGCCAAGGGGTACGGGATGGCCGACCTCGAGCATCGCGTCCCCATCACGCCGTCCACGGTCTTCGACGTCGCTTCGGTCTCCAAGCAGTTTGCCGGCATGGCGGTCGCGATGCTGATCGGCGAGGGGAAGGTGCGCCTCGACGACGACATCCGCCGCCACGTCCCCGAGATGGCCGACATCGGCGCGCCCATCACGATAGATCACCTGCTGCATCACACCAGCGGACTGCGCGACTGGCCCGGGACGCTCGGGCTGGCCGGATGGCATTACGACGACGTGATCTCGTTCGAACAGATCCTCACGATGGCCTATCACCAGCGCTCACTCAACTTCGTCCCGGGGAGCGAGTACACCTACTCCAACACCGGCTACAACCTGCTGGCCGAGACGGTGCAGCGGGTGACGGGACAGCCGTTCCGGGCGTGGACCGATGCCAATCTCTTTCAGCCGTTGGGCATGACGCGGACCGTCTTTCGCGACGATCACACGGCCGTGATCCCCGACCGCGCGCTGGGCTACACGCGCGCCCCCGACGGGCGCTGGCGTGCGGTGACCAACAACCTCACCGCGCTCGGCTCCAGCTCGTTGATGAGCACCGTCGAGGACCTCGCCAAGTGGGTCATCAACTTCGACTCGGTGCGTGTGGGCGGTGCGCAGGCGATGGCGCTCACGCGCACGCGTGGGGTGCTCAACGACGGGTCGACGATTCCCTACGCCTTTGGCGTATCGCATGGGGAGTACCGTGGGGCGGCGACCGTCAATCATTCCGGGTCGTGGGCCGGCTTCGTGACCTACGTGCTGCACCTTCCACAGCATCGCTATGGCGTCGTCGTGCTGGCCAACGCGCCGCAGGTGAACCCCACGCGCGCCGCGCAGCAGGTCACCGACGTGTTACTTGGCTCGGCGCTGGCGCCACTCGCAGCGGCGACGGAACCTCCCGTTGTGCAGCTGCCGGCGGCGACGCTCGATGCCTATGCCGGCACGTACAAGCTTGGCCCGGGGTGGTACGCTCAGGTGCGACGCGACGCGAACGGGCTCACCGTGCAGGCGAGCGGCGAGGGGGTCGGTCCAATGGTCGCGCGCTCCGAGCAGGAGCTCTGGGTCCCGAACTACGGCGCGTCAATGACCTTTCAGCGCGATGGGACGGGGCGTGTCACGGGGCTGCTGTATCGGGAGCGCGTCTCGCCACGCATGCCCGACCGCGAACCAGCGCCGGCGCCCACGCAGGACTACATCGGGGAGTACTTCAGCAGCGAGTTGCAGGCGACGTATCTGGTCGAGGCGCGCAGCGGAGGGCTCGCCGTGCGACACCGGCGCCGTGGCGTCGGTGTGCTCATCCGCCGTTGGGGCGAGGACTTCACTGGGACCCTTCCGAGCATGCGCTCGGTCGCCTTCGTGCGCGACGCGCGCGGGAAGGTGAACGGCTTCGTGGTCAACATCGACGAGCGGAGCCGCGATATTCGGTTTGCGAAGGTGCGATAGGCACCGTTCAGCAACACGGGCGCCGCCGATGACCAGGCGGCGCCCAGGCGCGATCGTCAGTCGTGTGGGCATAACTCTGGCTTCTGCGGCGAGAGGACCGCCCGATGCTTCGCGCCGCGCGCGC
This sequence comes from Gemmatimonas phototrophica, assembly GCA_945870175.1. GTDB lineage: Bacteria > Gemmatimonadota > Gemmatimonadetes > Gemmatimonadales > Gemmatimonadaceae > Gemmatimonas > Gemmatimonas phototrophica_A. Next base: position 301 of record CAMBRJ010000349.1, on the reverse strand, counting down.
GCGCGCTGAGGGCTCCTACGGCACGCCGCGCTTGGTCAGCGGTCCCCGCTAGCCGTTGAGCAGGTGCATGTCGTACAATGCTTGGGGGCTGAAGAACCCAACCCCACTGGCTCCATTAAAGCGGGTCAAGTCCACGTTGGACCCGCACCGCACTTTGAACTCACACATCCACTGAAATCCCTCATGCCCCGCCGAGCGAAGTCCCGCAGGTCGTTCGCCCATGTTGGCCGACAGCTGTTGTTGCTGATGCTGAGCAGCGGGGCGTCGATGCTCGATGTGGCGCCGCTTCATGCGCAGGCCA
>CAMBRJ010000348.1 GCA_945870175.1 Gemmatimonas phototrophica | reverse complement strand
GCCCGGATCGAGTGGCGGAATGCGGAAGCGCACGGTGGTGAGATCTCCCTTGTCCCCGACGCGGGCCGCTTCGGTGGCCACCACGCGACCATCGGCTTCTACCGTGATCTGTACCGGATCACGACCGGCGCCGCGAATGCGCACGTCGGCCTCGACCACGCTCGATGCACCGGCCAGCGTGCGACGCGGCGCCTGCACGCGTTCGATCGCGACATCGCGTTCGAACCGCTCGGTGCCCACGCCCACCGTGAACACCGGCACGCGACGCGCGCGCAACGCCAGCAGCGCGTCGTCCAGTGCGCCGCTGCCGTTGTCGGCGCCATCGGACACGATCACCACGCCGGCCAGCGGCATGCCGTTCAAGTCGTCACGCACATCGTTCAATGCCTGAGCAAGATCGGAGCGCGTGCCGTTCGACTTGAGGGCGGCGGCGCCCGCAATCGGCGAGGCGTCGGCGGCAAACCGAAAGCGACGGATCGCGAACTTCTCGGCCAGCTGCTTCGACAGCGCACCGGTGTCGGCGAAGGTGCGCTGCAACGCCGCCGTGCGCGTGCCGTCGCCCACATCGCGAATGCGCATGCTGCGCGAATCATCCATGATGACCGCGAGCACATTGCGCTGCGGCACGGCCGACGCAATCACGAGCCCAGGGCGCAACAGGCAGCCGAGCACCAGGAGGACGGCTGCGGCCCGCAGTGTCGCGAGGATGGCGCGATCAGCGGGACGCAACGTGCGGACACGCGCGTACGCCACGATCACGACCAGCAACACGATCGCCGCGGCGGCGATCACGAGCAGGACTGGCACGACCGGTGCCATCACCAGATCGCCCCGCGCGAAGACGCGCGGAGGATACTTGAACAGCCATGTGGTGATGGATTCGAACCAGGTTCCCACGGAATAGTCGGGGCGGGGGCGGAGGCGGGCGGCGGCGTGCTGGTCACGCCAATAATTCAGACACCATGCAGCTAACGAGAGTGCACCCTCGCGCACGACGCGTCTACCCCGTGACGCAAGAGTCGGTCATCCCGTTGGGTTTTGTTTTTGAAATGAGGTACGCCTTAACATGCGTGCCGCCGACTCGTCCAATGGGGTGAAGCGGGCGCCTGTCTTGGCGAACGCGGCCCACACTGGAGATAGATCCCATGAGAAGCTCACATTCCCGTTCCTATACGCTCGTGCTCGCGATGAGCGCGTTCGTTCCGTCGCTGCTCACGTCGCAGGCGCCTCCCGCGTCGCGACCGGCACCGCGACCGCGCGCCGCCGTGGCGCCGGCTCAGGGTGCGGCTGGTCCCGCACGCGTGCAGTCTGGACCGGGTGCACGTGGTGGCGGTCCCGCCGCGCGCGCCGGCCGCGGTGGTCGTGGCGCTGGTCATCCGGCGGCCATGCTGCTCCGTGCCCGCACGCAGCTCGAGCTGACCGATGAGCAGGTCAAGCGTCTCGAGGCGCTGGCCAGCGCGCCGGCGCCCAAGTCGAACGCCTCCGACAGGATGCGCGCCCAGGCCGATCTGCTCGATGCCACGCAAGGTGACGGGAATATCGCCGGCGCTCGCGCCGCCCTCGACAAGCTCAGCCGTCTGCGCAACGATCAACTGCTCGCTCGCATCAAGGCGCAGCAGGATGTGCGTGCCGTACTCACCCCCGTGCAGCGCGCCAAGATCGACAACCGTCGCCAACAGCTTCGCAACCGGGCGGGTGCCAATCGACAGGGCGGGATGCGACAGGATGGGATGCGACAGGGCGGGATGCGTCAGGGGCGTGGACAGATGGGCCCCGGCATGATGCCCGGCATGATGCCCGGCATGATGCCCGGCAACCCGCAGGGCCCGCAGGGCCAGATGCCGCGCATGCGTCGCGGTGGCGACACGCCCGACTCGGCACCACCGGTTCCGCCGGCCAGCTGAGTTCGCGACGACAGGGCAGGTGAACGAGCCGGGGCGCTATGATAGCGACCCGGCTTTTTCATGCGCCGGACTTGCCTTCACGCGGATGAGGCCGCCCATTACGCGCTTCACCGTCCACGCCGAGACTGCTGTGTATCGCTCGTTCCCTGCCGCGCTGCTTGCCGGCGCCTGTTGTGTTGCCACCGCATCAGTTGGCGCGCAGTCCGCGCCGCCTGCTGATCTGCAAGTTGCCGAATCCGTAGCCCGGTGGATCACCTTGGCTGCGCCGCCCAGCGGCGAAGCCCACGCCCTCGACGCGCTGCGCTCCGTGCTCCCCGGGTGGACGCGCGACAACATGGGCAATCTCGTGAAACGCGTGGGCCGTGGATCGCCGCGGCGCATGATCGCCTGTGCGATGGACGTGCCGGCGTTTGTGGTCAGCGGCATTACTGATCAGGGCTACATCCGACTCCATCGCACCGGTGCGGCCACGCACCCCCTGTGGGATCAGTTCCACGAAGCCCACCAGCTGCGCATTCTCTCGGCGCGCGGTGAAGTCACGGGCGTGGTGGCGATCGCCAATGGGCACTTCTCGCGACAGCATCGCGGCGACACGACCATTGTTGGCGTCGATCAGCTCTGGGTCGACGTCGGCGCGAGCACGAAAGCGCAGGCCCAAGCACTCGGCATTGCGTTGCTCGATCCCGTCGTGGCCTCGCGCCCGGTGTGGACCTATGCCGGCTACGCATCGGGGCCAGCGGCCGGCGCGCGCGCGAGTTGTGCCGCGGTGGCCAGCGCCGGTGAGGCCGCGACTGCGACCTCGCAGTCCGGCGAGACGATTTATGTGCTGTCATCACAGCGCAGCTTCGGCTGGGTTGGCTTGGCGGCGGTCCTCGCGCGCGCCGGCAAACTCGATGCGCTCACCGTGCTCGACGAAGGCAAGGCCGTGGGCAGCGCCACCACGCTCCCGGTCGCGCGTCTCGGTCAGACCAAGCGCGCCATCACCCGCGTGATCGCGTCCACGGGCCTCGACAGCGTGCGCGTGGTGACGCCGGCCGTGCGCTTTGCCGGTTCTCTGGTGGAGTCGGTGGCGGCGGCCGATGTGCGCACGTTGGTGCAACACGCGGCCAGCGCCGGTGGCATCGCCGTTGGCGTGGCCGGCACGCCCGCGTTGCTCGCGCCCGCCCTCGACACGGCGCGCGCCACGGCCAATGCACGACGGCCGCGCACCGACGCGTTCGGTGCCATCGAAAAAACGTTCATGACGATCGCCGACCTGCCGGGCGTGCCCGGACACGAGTGGCGCGTGCGCGAGGCGATCACCGCGCTGCTGCCGGCGTGGGCCAAGTCGCGCGCGGTGGTGGATAGCGCCGGCAATCTCATCGTGGCCGTCGGCCCCGAGCGTGACACGATCGCGTTCATCGCACACATGGACGAGGTGTCGTTCGAGGTGGAAGCGATTGCCCGTGACGGCACTGTGCGGTTGGCCCGTCGCGGCGGCGTGGTGCCGAGTGCGTGGGAAGGCCAGCCGGCGGCGCTGCACTTTGATCGGGTGGGGAGCAGCGAGGCGGCGCCGTCGTTGCGTGGGGTGTTCGTGCCCCGCGACTCGGCGCGCGTGAAGGCGCCCGGGGTGAGCACGGCCTGGTTTGGCGTGGATTCGGCCACGCTCGTTGCGCAGGGGGTGCGCGTGGGCAACGCGGTCACCGGGTACAAGCGCTCGTCTCGTCTGGGCGGCACGCGGCTCACCGGCCGAGGCAGCGACGATCGCACCGGCAGCACGGCGCTGTTGCATGCGGTGCAGCGCATCAATCCGAACACGCTCACGCACAAGGTGCTGTTCGTATGGTCGGTGCGCGAAGAGGGCGGACTGCTTGGCGCCGGCGCCTTTGGCGCGAACCACGGCCGTTCGCTGCAGCGGATCTATAGCGTGGACACCTTCGTGAGTTCGGACACGCCACTCGAGGATCCGGCCTTCGCGTATGCGCCGCTGGGGCAGGGCTTCGTGCTGCGCGGCCTCGACGACGGCGCGATCTCACCGCCGGCCGAACGGGAGCGCGTCCTGGCGGTGGCGCGGGCGCAGGGCATTCCCGTGC
>CAMBRJ010000347.1 GCA_945870175.1 Gemmatimonas phototrophica | reverse complement strand
TGTGTGATGCCGGGCATGATGATATCCCGGAAATCGCGCAGCATGGCGTCGAGTGGCTCACCTGTGGTCGGCGCCGACGTGGGGAGGGCGGCGCGAATGCTGCCAGGCTGTACGCGGCTTTTCACCGGGAGCTGCGTGGCGTTCTCGAGGTAATCCGCGATCCAGTCTACCGCGGCATGAGCGGCGGCGCGGAACTCGTTGGGCGGAAGATCGCCGAGGAAGGTGGAGTCGGAAGACATGCGGGGAAGCTATCGCGGTGGGTGGTGTTTGGCGTGCCTGCGGATGTCGTTGGCGCGTGGGGAGGGATCGCTGGTTCGCGCGAAAGGACGCGAAGCACGCCAGTGTACATGTATTGCGTACATGCATTAGGTTCACTAAAATGCATGTATGTCGAATCCCCCGCGTCGCGTTCGGGAACCGGTGCAAGTTTATCTGGCCGCCGATGATCGCGATCTTCTGAACCGTTTGACAGCGGAGACTGGTCTTTCGAAGGCAGAGATTCTGCGCCGCGGCGTACGCAGCTTTGCGAAAGAGCAACAGAGCGCGAGCCCGATGCTGCAGTTTCTTGAAAGCCTTGGCGAGCTCGAGGCACCGAAAGGAACGGCCGTCGATCATGACGCCGTGTTGGCCGAGTCGTACGTGAGCCCGCGGTCGCGCCGGCGGTGAAGCAGGCATTCCTCGACACCTCGGGATGGTTTGCCGCACTGAGTCGCAAGGAGGCGCGCCATCGTGTCGCGCTGGCCACGTATCGTGGCTGGATCGATGAGGGTCGGCAGTTGGTGACGACCAACTTGGTCCTTGCCGAGATGCACATTCTGCTCGTGCGATTTCGTGGTGTCAGCGCGGGCGTACAGTTTCTCGATAGTGTGCAACAGGATCCGAGTCACGAGGTGATCTACGTGGATCGTGATCTCGAGCGGGCGGCGGTCGATCGTTGGTTGCGCCGTTTCGGCGATCAGCGCTTCAGTCTCGCTGATGCGGTGAGTTTCGAGGTGATGAGGCAGCGGCGTATCAAAGGCGTCCTCGCGCTCGATGAGCATTTCACCACCGCCGGCTTCGACGCGCTACCCTGATCACCCCCAAGCTCGGCTTTTCTGGTCTTTGCCAGCGGATCATGGCGCCAGCAGCAATCCCCAGTGTACGCGCAGATACTGCTCCAACACCTGCGCCGTGGCATCGGCAAACCGTTCACGATTGGCCGCATTGTCGCGCACCCCGGCAAAGTTGGCTTCGATCTGCACGCCGCAGATCATGCCGCCCGTGATCCCGCCGAGCGGGCTGGCGCTGCTGCTACAGCTGTGCCGACGCGTGTTGTCGCCGCCGTTGAAGTAGTCGGTGCCGCTGGGGCGCGGATCACTGCTACTTGGTATCGAGGGGAACCCGAGGCCAGCGTAGAGCGTCCCGAGGCTGGTGGGGCCACGCAGCAGGGCGGAGAAGGACAACGGCGAGGCGAGCGAGAGCGTCAGGATGCTGGCGCTGTTCTCGAGGGCACTCGAGGCATCGAGTGCCGCGTCAGTGCCGTCGAGCGCGGCGGCGCTGAGCAGGTACCCGAGTTCGAGTCGCGGCACGGCGTGGCCATGACCATGCATGTCCATGTACCACCCCTTGCCATGGGCCTTCAGCACCGCGCTCTTGGCGACGTCGATGTAGCTGTGCCATTCGCCGAGCGCCGTAGCCGCCTCAGCGTTGCCGCAGCCCGCTTCCGGTTGCAATCGGTTGGGGTCGAGTTTGCGACGCGATAGATGCGAGATGACCACGTGCGGATACTTGCCGAAGCGCGCGGCGTACCGGGCCTGCATGGTGCGCACGAGCTCTTGCGTATTGGCGTCGGTGACCGTGGTGGCTGAGCCGCCGCAGGCACTGGCTGTGCGATCGGGAATCGACGACGGCGTGAGTGACCCGCCGTGCGGCGCGGTCAGAATCACCGGCGCGTTCCCGGCGATGTACTCCACGTAGCCGTTCCGGCCGAGGTACGCCTGCCCGGGCACGTAGGCGACCGGCACCACCGGCGGCGGCACGACGGGGGGCTTCGTGTCCGTGGGGCCGCCTGAGCACGCGCTCAACGTGAGGGCCGTCAGCAGGACCTCAATGGCCACACGATGGTGGCGCCACGACCGTGGGAATGGCATGTGGGTAATCTCTCCCGCGGGTTTGTCCCACGAAACGGGTACGCCGGTGCCAGATCACGCGGAGGCGCAGAGTGCGCTGAGGGCGCAGAGCCGAGCCGCGTGTCGTTCTCTCGGTAGTTTCCCTCGCTTTCCCCTCTGCGGCCTCTGCGCGCTCTGCGCCTCCGCGTGATCTGTTCAGCGATACCTGCCTCGCGCACCACCGCCCGTGATTGCGGCCAAGCCGCCAAGACCGTACCGTGAAGGATGTCTACAGACCGCTCCCGCCGGGATTTTGTGAAGAGCGCCGCCATTCTCGGTGCCGCCGCTGTCGTCCCGAGTGCCGCCGGCGCCACGCCGCCGCCCCACGACCGCAGCGCGCCGCCAAGCAGCGCCCCCCTCACGCCGCACCCCGGGGCGTTGTACGACGTGGCTCGCGACGAGGCCTACTGGTCCCAGGTCGCCGCCAAGTATCGTATCACCCCGCGTACCACGAACCTGGAAGCCGGCTTCTTCGGCATGATGGCGCAGCCCGTGCTCGAGGCGTATCACCGCCATATCGATCGCGTGAACAGCGAGAGCTCGTACTTCGCGCGGCGCGAGTATCCGGCCATGTTTCGGACGGCGCGCGAGCGCGTGGCCACCTTCGTGGGCGCCAAGCCCACCGAGCTCGCCTTCTCGCGCAACGCCACCGAAGCGCTGCAGGCCCTGATCGGGCAGTACAATCGAGTGCAGCCGGGCGACACGATCATGTACGCCGACCTCGATTACAACGCGATGCAGTGGGCCATGAATGCCTTGGCCGCACGCTGCCAAGCGAAGGTGGTCACGCTCGACATCCCTGAGCCGGCGTCGCACGACAACATTCTCGCCCTGTACACCACGGCGCTCGCGGCCAACCCCCGCACCAAGCTGTTGCTGCTCACGCACTGCAACAACAAAACGGGATTGCTGCTGCCCGTCGGTGAGATCACCGCGCTGGCGAAGGCGCGCGGCGTGGATGTGATCGTCGATGCCGCGCATTCGTTCGGACAGGTGCCGCTCACGATGGCCGATATGGGCGCCGATTTTGTGGGGCTCAATCTGCACAAGTGGATCGGCGCGCCCGTCGGCGCCGGTGCGCTGTACATTCGCGAGGGCAGCCTGAGCGCGATCGATCGCGCGCACGCTGACGAGAGCGCGCCCCTCGATCGCATCGAGAGCCGTATCCACACCGGTACCACGCACTTCGCCACCGTGATGGCGATCCCGGAGGCCATCGACTTCCAGCTCAGCATCGGCATGCCGCAAAAGGCCGCCCGCCTGCGCTATCTGCGCGACCGCTGGGTGCACGCCGTGCGTGAGGTGAAGGGTGTGAACATTCTCACGCCGGAAGATGCCGCGCTCACCGGGGCCATCACCGGCTTCCGGATGCACCAGCGTGGTACCGGCGAGGCCAACCGTGCCCTCGCGGCCACGCTGCACGACGAATTCGGCCTCTTCACCTTCCAGCGCACCGGCCTCGCCAAGGGCGACTGCGTGCGGGTCACCCCCACGCTGTACAACACGCCTGCCGACGCCGACAAACTGGCGGCCGCTCTTCGTACCATCGCCGCGCGAGGCTGAACGCATGAAGCGTCGTACCTTTCTCGGGCACGCCGGCACGCTGGCGGCCATGCCCGTCGTGCTGCCCTATCTCTCCGGCCCGTTCACGGCGACCGCGGCACCCCCGCGCGTGAACGGTGCGCGGCTCAACGAGTGGCTCACGAGCTTCGACCGCATTGGCCGCACACCAACCGGCATCAACCGGGTCGCGTATTCCGAAGCGGATCTCGCGGGGCGCGCCGTCACGCTGCAGCTGCTGCGCGACGCCGGGCTCACGCCGCGCATCGA
>CAMBRJ010000346.1 GCA_945870175.1 Gemmatimonas phototrophica | reverse complement strand
CCATGAGCGGTAAAATCACCCGCCTCAACGTGGAAGAAGGCGAAACGGCGATCATGGGTACGCTGAACAAGGATGCGGCCACACTCATGACGATCAGCGACATGAGTGTGCTGGAAACGAAGGTGAAGGTCGACGAAACGGATGTCGCGCGCATCAGCGTGGGCGATTCAGCGCTCATTCAGATCGACGCGTTCCCCGACACCACGTTCGTAGGCCGCGTCGTCGAAATCTCGAACAGCTCCGTGACGAAGTCGGCCGCGGCGAACACGGGCGATCAGGCCATCGACTACGAAGTGCGCGTTGAGCTCGTGAACCCGCCGCTGGATACCCGCCCCGACTTCTCGGCCACCGCCAAGATCGTCACGGCGTCGCGGACCAAGGTGCTCAGCATCCCGATTATCGCCCTCACGGTGCGCGAGAATGAAGACATCCCGAACGGCGACTCGGCCGTAACGGTGGGCCGCCAGCCGACGAAAGAAGTCGGCAAGCGCGACGTCGAAGGCGTGTTCGTGGTCGGCACCGACAACAAAGTCAGCTTCCGTCCCGTAAAGGTCGGAATCGCCGGCGAGCGTCATTTCGAAGTGCTCGACGGACTCAAGAGCGGCGAGACCATCGTGGCCGGCACGTATCAGGCGATCCGCGAACTCAAGGACGGCGCCATGATCAAGACGGCCAAGGTCGAAGACAAGAAGGCGCCCGCCACCGGAAAGAAGCCGTGAGCAAGACGCTCGATGAGATCGGACTCAGCACCACCGGGGAGCGCCAGGCGGTCACCACCGCCGCTGGCGCCGCCCCGGACCAGGACTGGGTGATCGTGACCCGACAGCTGAAGCGCCAGTACGATATGGGAGGAGAAATCGTCCGCGCCCTTCGCGGAGTCGATCTCGCCATCCGGCGCAACGAATACGTGGCGATCATGGGGCCGTCGGGCTCGGGCAAGTCGACGCTTATGAATCTCATCGGCTGTCTCGACACGCCGAACGAAGGCGAGTACTGGCTGAACGGTATGCTGGTGAGCACGATGTCCGACGATGCGCTCGCCCGCGTGCGCAACAAGGAAATCGGATTCGTGTTTCAGACGTTCAACCTCCTGCCCCGCGCGTCGGCACTGCAGAACGTCGAACTCCCGCTCGTATACGCCGGTATCTCGGCCGACGAACGAAAGAAGCGCGCCACCGAAGCATTGGAACGCGTGCAGCTCGGCCAGCGCATGCATCACCGGCCAAACGAACTGTCCGGCGGTCAGCGTCAGCGCGTCGCCATCGCGCGTGCCCTCGTGAACCGGCCGTCCATTCTGCTCGCCGACGAACCCACGGGGAACCTCGATTCGCAGACCTCGGAAGAGATCATGCGGGTGTTCGAAGAACTCGCGGCGCAGGGACAAACCGTCGTCATGGTCACACACGAACCCGACATCGCGGTGCACGCCAAGCGCATCATCGTGCTGCGCGACGGCATCATCTCGAGCGACGAAACACGCGCGCAGTATGCGCTCAAGGTTTCGGGCGAGCGCGTACACTAGCCACCACGAGCCGGCGCGGCGCGTCGTTCCGACACACCGCATGACCGCCACGAGGCGCTCGGATTCCGGGCGCCTCGTGGTCGTTCTGCGAGCGCGAAACTCTCTCCCCGCGAGCGCCGTAAATCCTCGCAGACCCCACGCGGCGCGAGGCGCTCTCCCCATGCAATTTTTCGAAGCCATCCGATTGGCTCTCAACACGATCCGTGTGCAGAAGCTCAAGAGCGCGTTCACGCTGCTCGGCGTTTGCATCGGTGTGATGTTCCTGATCTCCGTCGTCTCGATCGTTGAGGGGATGGGGCGGTACATGGAAGAGGACCTCATCGGCAAGCTGATCGGCGTCAACACGTTTGAATTGCGCAGTCGCCCCAACATCAATATCGGCGATATGGACGAAGCGACGTGGGAGGAATACCGTCGTCGCCCGCGACTCGAATTGCTCGACGTGGCACCGGTGACCAGCGCCCTGCCCGCTGACACGAAGTGGTACATCACGAGCGAAGATCAGGTCGCGATCACGTCCGCGACCAGCGGCAAGCCACGCACCACGCGCGTCTTCGCGGTGGATGGTCAGTATTTCGACGTGAAGAATCTTGGCGTGACGGCCGGCCGCATCCTCTCTGAGCAGGAGCTCTCGCGCGGCGAGAAGTCGGTGGTGATTGGCATCGATGCAGCGGAGCGACTGTTCCCCGGCCTCGACCCGCTCGGCCGAGAGCTCAAGATGGGTGGCGTACCCTATCGCGTGGTCGGCGTGGCCGAATCACAGGGCAAGGCGTTTGGCATGTCGTTCGACAATTTCATCGTGACGTCGTGGCGTTCACCCGCGCGCCGACTGCTCAACTCGCGTCCCAACATTGTCGACGCCGTGGCGATTCAGTCGCCGAGCCCCGTGGCGATGACCGAGACCATGGAGGTCGTCCGCTCCGTCATGCGCGCCCAGCGTCATCTCCGTCCGGCGCAGAAGGACAATTTCGCACTGCAGACCGCCGACTCGGCACTCGAGTTCTGGAACAAGATCAAGGGCTACCTCGTGCTGGCGGGCATCACGCTGCCCGCCATTGGACTCGTGGTCGGCGCCATCGTCATCATGAACATCATGCTCGTGGCCGTGTCCGAACGCACGCGCGAAATCGGCGTGCGCAAAGCACTCGGCGCGAAGCGAAAAGACATCCTGCTCCAATTCCTGATCGAAGCGGCCACGCTCGGCATCGTGGGCTCGGCAATCGGCGTCGCGCTCGGCATCGGTCTCGCCGAAGGGATCTCGGCGTTCTCTCCATTACCGGCCAGCGTGGCGCCGTGGTCCATCGTGGTTGGTATCGCGCTGGGTGCCGGTGTCGGAGTCGTGTCCGGGGTATACCCCGCCAGCCGCGCCTCGCGTCTGGATCCCATTACTGCGCTTCGGCAGGAATAGTTCATGTCCGCATTCACGACCCGCATCTCTGCCGTGGCCGAGGGCGTCCGCATCGCGCTCGATGCCGTCCGGGCCAACAAGGTCCGCGCCGGTCTCACGATTCTCGGTATCGCCGTGGGCGTGTTCGTGGTGGTCGCGATTTCAGCGGCCATCCACGGCATCAACCAGTCGGTGGCCAAGGACTTCGCGAGCACCGGGCCGACCACGTTTTTCGTGTCGCGGTATCCCATCAGCTTCGAGAACTGCGATGGCTCCGACGGCGCCTGCACCTGGCTGCGCAATCCGCCGATTCGCCCGAACGAAATCGAGAGCCTGCGCCGCTTGCCCAGCATCGAGGCCGTCGGCGAGCGCCTCGACTGGGGCACGAAGGTGAAGTATCGCGAGCGCGAACTGCCCTCGGCGAGCGTGGAGGGATACAGCGCGGAATGGACCACGATCAGCGCCCCCGAAGTGTACCCAGGACGCGCCTTCACCTCAGCGGAAGCCCGCACCGGGGCCCGGGTGGCCGTCATCACCACACTCATGGCGACCCGCCTGTTCGACGGATCCGATCCTATTGGCAAGTCGGTCACGCTGAACGGCGTGCCGTTCGAAGTGATCGGCGTATACAAGGACAATAGCAGCTTCCTGTCGGGTGGCGAACGCCCGAAGGCGGTGATTCCCGTGCAGTCGCTCATTCGCTACGTCGGCGCGAGGGCCAGCGGGGTGTCGCTTGCGGTCAAACCGCGCGAGGGCGTGGCGCGCGATATCGCGCTCGATGACGTCACCGCCACGCTACGCGGTATGCGCGGCACTCGACCCGGCGGCGAGTCGTCCTTCGCGATCATCACGCAGGACAAGCTGTTGGATACCTATAACAGCATCTTTGGCATGTTCTTTCTCGTCATGATCGCGCTGTCGGCGGTCGGCTTGATCGTCGGAGGCGTGGGCGTCGTGGCGATCATGATGATTTCGGTCACCGAGCGCACGCGCGAGATCGGTGTGCGCAAGGCGCTCGGGGCAACCTAGGCCACGATCCTCTGGCAGTTTCTGGTTGAGGCCGCCACGCTCACCGGCAT
>CAMBRJ010000345.1 GCA_945870175.1 Gemmatimonas phototrophica | reverse complement strand
CACATCGGCGAGATCTTCCTGCGCGATCTCGATGCGCACCTCGTGCGCACGCTGGAGCTCGGCGGCGAGTGCGTTGGCGGCGTCGGGCGAATTGCGGTGATGCAGCAAGATGTCGTAGCCGCGCGCCGCGAAACTGCGCACGATCTCAGCGCCCACGCGCCGCGCCCCCCCGGTGACGAGCGCGACACGATTGGCCATCAGACGGTCGTGGCCTCGTCGGGCCCGCCGCGGCGCCCGGTGGCGCGCGCAGCGACCCGTGCTTCCTGCCAGTCGAGCCAGATCTTCGGCACGAGCTGCCCACCGATGCGGCGCGGCCCATCGTGCGTGCCGTGCCAATCGGAACCACCGCTGGGTAGCAACCCCGCCTTCTCGGTGTTGTCATAGAGACGCTGAGAGAGCGAGGGCGGATGACTGGGGTGCAGCACCTCGACCGAATCGAGTCCCATGTCAGCGAGTCGCTGAATGCGCGTCGGCGTTGCCGAGTCCCCGGGATGCGCCCACACGGCGAGTCCGCCGGCTTCATGCACGAGTGCGATGGCGTCGGCGACATCGAAGCGGTCTTTCGCCATGTACGCGGGGCGACCGAAGCCGATCCATCGATCAAAGGCCTCGCGAAAATCCCGCACCCATCCACCAGCGACCATTGCGCGGGCAACGTGCGGTCGACCGACCGCTCCTGCGTTCGCCTCGACGAGCACCGCGTCCATGGTGACCGGAATGCTGTGTCGATTGAGCACCTCGACGATGCGCACGGCGCGCGCTACGCGGCCGGCCTGCAGCTCAAGCAGCGCAGAACGCATGGCGTCCTGGTTGGAGAGGTGGAGGCCGAGCAGGTGTAATTCGTCATCATCGAAATGCGCACTGAGTTCGACGCCGGCGATGATGCGGACACCACACTCGACGCCGGCCGCGATCGCCTCCGCGACGCCGTCGACGGTGTCGTGATCGGTGAGCGCGATCGCGTACAGCTGCGCGTCGCGGGCGGCTTCAACCACTTTCGTGGGCGAGAGCGCTCCGTCGGACGCGGTCGAGTGCACTTGCAAGTCGACGAATTGCGCGGACTCGCCGCGTCCCGAAATCGTCTCCGGGCCCGATGTGCCCGGCGTGCCGGTCACGTGCGGTAGCCCACTTCGGGAGAGCGCGCGCCTGGCTGTGACGTGCGAAAGAGGTCGATGAGCTGGGCGTTCTCGAGCTCGGCGAGCGATTGTTCCCGTGCGCGCGTTCCGACGGGAGAGTAGCGTGTCACGCGCACGTCGCGGGCCTCGCCGGTTCCAGCCACAAAGATCACTCCGAACTCATCACCGACGTACTGGGTGAGGAATCCGGAGGGGTACACCTGCCATTCGCGTCCGTCTACGGTGATGCGTCGCGCGGGCATATCAGCCTCCCTGTACTTCGCGCCACAGTCCGGGCGTCTGGCCGACTTCATGGGCCGCGGCGATGGCTTCATCGCTCGCGGCCTCCGTGAACTCAACGAAACGACCGGATTCCGTGGCGTGTTCAAAGACCCAAAGATGTGCTGGTACGGCAGCGGCGCGCGCCCGACGACGGTCGAGGCTGGCCAGATAGGCCCCTCGCTCCGCCGGGGCGACAACGCGCTCCTGCATGGCCAGCACGCGTGTCATGACGAACTCAGAACCCCGTATCGGACACCGACTCCAGCGTCTTCTTGAGGTCGGCCATGAACCGATCCGCATCGGCGCCATCGATTACCCGGTGATCGAATGACAGCGAGAAGTACGCACACGTCCGGATCGCGATGGTCTCTTCTCCATCGGGGCCGGTGATGACCTTGGCCCGCTTTTCGATGGCGCCGAGGCCGAGGATGGCGGTCGTCCCCACCGGAATGATGGGTGTGCCGAAGAGCGACCCGAAGACGCCGGGATTGGTGATGGTGAACGTCGAGTCCTGGACATCGGTCGGGCTGAGCTTCTTGCTTCGCGCGCGAGCGGCGAGATCATTGGTCCCGCGCGTCAAGCCAGTGAGCGACAGTTCATCGGCGTGCTTGAGGACAGGAACGATGAGGCCGGTCGGGTCGAGCGCCACGGCGATGCCGAGGTTGATCTGCTTGCGGAGAATGACGTCGTTGCCGGCGACCGCCGCGTTGAGCGAGGGATGGCGCTTGAGTTGGGTGCACACGGCCCTGAGGATGAACGGCAGGTATGTGAGCTTCTGACCCGTCTGCGCTTCGAACTCTTTCCGCATCGCACCACGAATGCGCGCCACGCGCGTGAGGTCGATTTCGAAGAACGACGTGACGTGCGTGGCGACCTTGATCGCGAGCGCCATGTGATCTGACGTGAGCTTCCTGATCTTCGACATCGGCTCGACGACATCACCGGCCCACGGCGTGGGCAGCGGTCCGCGGTGTTCAACGCCAGCCGGCATGTGCATGGACGCACCGACAGCAGACCCGCCGCCCACGGCCGGCTTCGCCGCGAGAAACGCGTCGAGATCCTTCTTCGTGACGCGCCCGGCAATGCCGCTGCCGCTCAAGCCGGTGATCTCGACGCCGTGCTCGGCCGCCATCTTCCGCACGAGCGGCGACGACTTGGTGCGCACGCGTTCTTCGAAGGACCCGGTGGGTGCAGCCGGGGCCGCCGGGGTGGCCGAGGCCGCCACCGGCGCGGACGTCGCCACGACGGATGCCACGACCGGGGCCGACGTAGGGGCGGCCGCCGGTGCACTCGGCGCCGCCGCTGGCCGGGCGGCGGCGGCGGCGGCGTCAGTTTCGAGGCGCGCGACCACGGTCTGAATGGCGACCGTCTGCCCTTCTCCGATCAGAATTTCGACCAGGATACCGGCCGACGGGGAAGGAATCTCCGCATCGACTTTGTCGGTGGAGATCTCGAAGAGCGGCTCGTCGCGCTTGACGTTGTCGCCGACCTTCTTGAGCCACCGCGATACGGTTCCTTCCGCGATGGACTCACCCATCTGCGGCATGATGACATCTACACGAGCCACTCGATCATCCTCGATCTGAAGAAGCAGCGTCGGCCGCGCGATCCGCGCGACGCAAACGCCACAAGGCGAGAATCGGCAGCGATATCGCGCCGAGGGCACCACCGTAACCTGCGTACACCCACCATTCACACGCCGGCAGTCCCGCCATGGGAGTGCAGCGCGCGAAAAAGCCCAGCAACTTCCCGATGCCGACGCCAACCATCGCGCCGCTCACGCCACCGATAAAGAACGTAAAACATCCCACCCCGATATTTCGACCGACCCGGTCTTCGGGGAGAGGCGTCTGAGGATCACCAGCTAAAGTCGTCGTCATCAATACGCAGTCAGGCGCCGGACCGCTCGAACGATATCGGCGGTTTGCGGCAACACGTAATCTTCGAGGGCCGGAGCGTACGGAAGCGGGATATCCGCCGCCGTGACGCGCAAGACGGGAGCGTCGAGCCACTCGAAGCAGGTTTCGTTGACGCGCGCGGTAATCTCACCTGCCATGCCACCCGTGCGCGTATCCTCGTGCACAATCAACAGCCGATTCGTCTTCTTCACCGTACGGAAGATGGCTTCGTCATCCATCGGCGCGAGCGTGCGCAAGTCGATGACTTCGACGGAAATGCCTTCGGCGGCGACGATTTCGGCCGCCTCGAGCGCCTTCCAGACCGTCGATGCGTAGGTCACGATCGAGACGTCGCTCCCTTCACGCGCCACGCGCGCCTTGCCCAGCGGCACGATGTGATCACCATCGGGCATGGCCTCCTTGACGCGACGATACAGGTACTTGTGCTCGAAGAAGAGCACGCAGTCATCGTCGCGAATGGCGGCCTTCATCAGGCCCTTGGCATCCGCGGCCGTGGCGGGATATACGATTTTGAGCCCCGGCGTATGCAGAAAGCCTGCTTCCGGGTTCTGCGAGTGGAACGGACCGCCACGGACATAGCCGCCACTCGGACCGCGCACGACCATGGGACACGGCAGGAACGCGCGATAGCGCGCGGTGGCGACGTAGTTGGTGAGCATATCGTACGCATTGGCGATGAAGTCGATGAACTG
>CAMBRJ010000344.1 GCA_945870175.1 Gemmatimonas phototrophica | reverse complement strand
GGGGCGTCGCCCGTGCGACGCCCCCCGCTGTTCTCCAGAGGAGCCAATCAGCCGCCGGCGATCAGCCGCCGACGCGGATATTCACCACCCGCTCGCCGACGCGCGGGTCCATGTTGCGCACCAGCAGGCTCACGTAGTCGCCGTCCTTCAGGCCGGACAGCACACCCTGCAAGTCGTTCACCGTCTTCACGGCACGACGCGGCGTGGGATACAGCACTTCGAGCACGATGTCGCTGCCGGGGGCGAGCTTGTCGCGCGCGGGGCCGTCTTCCGCCACGCCCGAGACGCGTACGCCACGGCCGTCGAGCTTCAGGCGCTCGGCCACATCGGCGGGAATGGCTTCGACCGTGATCCCGAGCTTGCCGGCGGCCGGCACCGTCTTCGCGGCGGCCTCCGGAAGCACGGCCACGCGGCTGATCGCGTCGGCTTCCACCAGCTTCACTTTGAAGCTCTTCTTGGTGCCGAAGCGCATCACGTCCACCGGTACCAGCTCACCCACGCGGCGCAAACGTACCACGCGCTGCAGTGAGCTCACGCGGTCCACCGGCTTACCGTCCACTGAGATGATGATGTCGCCGACTTCAATGCCGGCGGCCTTGGCCGGGCCGCCATCAGCCGGATTGAAGCCGGCCACCTTCACACCCGCCACCCGAGCCAGCCCGTTGATGCCGGCATCTTCCGGATCGATGCGACCCACCGACACACCGATCACCGGAATGCGGACGCGCCCTTCCTTGATCAGGTCATCGGTGACCGCCTTCACCAGCGTGATCGGAATCGCGAAGCCATAGCCCGAGTAGAAGCCCGTCTGGCTGGCGATGGCGCTGTTCAGGCCGATCACTTCGCCGCGCAGGTTGATGAGCGGGCCACCGGAGTTGCCCGGGTTGATCGCGGCGTCGGTCTGGATGAAGTCGGAGATCGTAAAGTTGCCAGCGTTCGGCAGCTGGATTTCCGAGCCACGTCCCTTGGCCGAGATGATGCCGGCGGTGACCGTGAAGTCGAGACCCAACGGATTGCCGACGGCGAGCACCCAGTCGCCAATGCGCGTGGTTTCGTCGTTGCCGATGGCCAGCGTGGGCAGACCCTTGGCGTCGATCTTCACGACGGCCACATCGGTGGTGGAGTCGGTGCCGATCACCTTCGCCTTGAACGTGCGACCGTCGCTGAGCGTGATCGACACCTGGTCGGCGTCGGCCACCACGTGGTTGTTCGTGACGATGTAGCCATCCTGCGTCACGATGAAGCCCGAGCCCTCGCCGCGCTGCTGCCGTGGCTGCTGCGGTCCGAACTGCTCGAGGAAGTCTTCCATGCCCTGCGGCGTGCGACCACGAACCGGCGGCCGCGGGCGGGCGGTGCGGGTGGTGTTCACCGCGACCACGCCGGGCGTCACGCGCTCGGCGATGTCGGCGAACGAGCTGCCTTCGGGGGCCATGGGGCCACGCTGGGAGGCCGAGCGTGACGTCGTGCCACCCTGCGCCCAGCTGATCTTCGTCCAGTCCATGCCGGACGCGAAGAGGACGCCGGCGGAAAAGCTGACGGCCGCGGCCGCGGCGAAGCGGAATCGGGAGAAACGAGAAGCCATGTGTCTGAACCCTGTGAATGCGGTACGAGCGATGCGCTAAATAAAACTCACCTGCCACCTGCGATACGATAAGACACCGGACCCCCGCTTTCAGTTTCCGCGGGAGTCCGGTGCCTACCGCCAACCAGGTGGCGCTTACTTCTTCGTGTCGTCGACGATCTCGTAGTCAGCTTCGACCACATCGTCGCCTTTCGCGCCGCCTTCGGCCGGTTCAGCGGCTGGTGCTTCACCCCCCTCGGGTGCGACACCTTCGGCCGACTGCTGCTGATAGAAGGCCTGTCCCGCTTCGCTGTAGGCCTTCGTCAGCTCTTCCTGCGCGGCCCGGATCTCGGCCATGTCGTCGCCGCGGAGCGCCTTCCGCGACCGCTCGATCGACGCGTCGATCCGTTCCTTGAGGGCCGCCGGCACCTTCTCGCCCCACTCCTTCACGTTCTTCTCCACTTCGTACGTCTGGGAGTCGAGGCGATTGCGCGTCTCGATTTCCTCGCGACGCTGCTTGTCTTCACCCGCGTTCTTCTCGGCGTCCTTGACCATCTTGTCGATGTCGCCATCCGACAGGCCACTGGATGCTTCGATGCGGATCTTGGTTTCCTTGCCCGACGCCTTGTCGCGCGCCGTCACATGCAGGATGCCATTGGCGTCGATGTCGAAGGTGACCTCGACCTGCGGCATGCCGCGGGGGGCGGGCGGGATGCCCGTGAGCTGAAACTTGCCGATCGTGCGGTTGTACACGGCCAATTCGCGCTCGCCCTGCAGCACGTGAATCTCGACCGTCGTCTGGTTGTCGTCGGCGGTGGAGAATGTCTCCGCCTTCTTGGTCGGGATGGTCGTGTTGCGCGGGATGAGCACCGTCATCACGCCACCGAGCGTTTCAATGCCGAGCGAGAGGGGCGTCACGTCGAGCAACAGCACGTCCTTCTGCTCGCCGGTGAGCACCGCGCCCTGAATGGCGGCGCCGACAGCCACGACTTCGTCCGGGTTGACGCCCTTGTTGGGCTCCTTGCCGAAGAACTCCTTGACGACTTGCTGAATCTTCGGAATACGCGTCGAGCCACCGACGAGGATGATCTCGTCGACTTCGCTCGGCTGCATGCCGGCATCCTTGAGCGCCTTCTTCATGGGCTCGAGGGTGCGCTGAATGAGGTCGTCCACGAGCTGCTCGAACTTGGCGCGCGTGAGCGAATAGTTCAGGTGCTTCGGGCCCGACTGGTCGGCGGTGATGAAGGGCAGGTTGATGTCGGTGCTGTTGGCGCTCGACAGCTCCATCTTCGCCTTTTCGGCCGCTTCCTTGAGACGCTGGATCGCCATCGGATCCTTGCTCAAGTCGATGGCCTGATCGCGCTTGAACTCGGCCACCAGCCAATCCATGACGCGCTGGTCGAAGTCGTCGCCGCCCAAGTGCGTATCGCCGTTGGTGGACTTCACTTCGAACTGGCGCGTGCCGTCGACGTCGTACAGCTCGAGGACGGAGATGTCGTACGTGCCGCCGCCCAAGTCGAACACGGCGACCTTTTCATCGGTCTTCTTGTTCTTGTCGAGGCCGTAGGCGAGCGCGGCGGCCGTGGGCTCGTTGATGATGCGGAGCACGTCGAGGCCGGCGATCTTGCCGGCGTCCTTGGTCGCCTGGCGCTGCGCGTCGTTGAAGTACGCGGGCACCGTGATGACGGCCTTCGTGACGCTATGTCCGAGGTAATCTTCGGCGGTCTGCTTCATTTTCTGCAGGATCATGGCCGAGATCTCGGGCGGCGTGTAACGCTTGCCACCCACTTCGACCGAGGCCACGTCATTCGGGCCGGCGACGATCTTATAGGGAACGCGCGACTGCTCGGCCTGGGCTTCGGTCGTCCGCTGACCCATGAAGCGTTTGATCGAGAAAATCGTATTCTGCGGATTGGTCACGGCCTGACGCTTGGCGATCTGGCCAACCAGGCGCTCGCCGTCTTTCGTGAAGCCGACGACCGACGGGGTCGTCCGACCGCCCTCGGCGTTCGGAATGACGACGGGATCGCCACCTTCCAGTACGGACACCACCGAGTTGGTGGTTCCGAGGTCGATGCCGATAACTTTTTCAGCCATTGAGGTCTCGTTGGGGAGTTGCCGCCCGTAGGGGCGTGTTCGCTACGTGCGTGACGTGTTCCACTGCTGCCCACGGTAAGGGCAAGGGGTGGGCCGCGGTGCGTCTGCCGGACCGGCGCAATTCTGGCGGTCGGTAGAGGTTCGAAGGCTGTCGTTGAGGCAGCCTGCCATTTTGGCTTTACCCGGAGTGCCGTGTTTCCAGTTTCTGATGACAACCCTACCCTGCGGACCCCGGTTATGACCATCGGGCTGCTGGTGCTCACGTGGGCGGTCTGGTTTTTCGTGCAGGGGGCGGGGAGTCCGCTGCCGCTGGCGATCAGCGTCTGCGATTTGGGGATGGTGCCCGGCGAGCTGAGCC
>CAMBRJ010000343.1 GCA_945870175.1 Gemmatimonas phototrophica | reverse complement strand
AGCATGCCCGTCGCCGCGGCGCCCGCATCTATGGCGAAATCGTGGGCTACCGCGCCACGGGTGATGCCTATCACCTCACGGGACAGCCGGAAGCGCACGAAGGGCTCCAGCGGGCGATGCGGGGGGCGATGAAAGACGGTGGGCTCGCGCCCACGGATGTCGATTACATCAACGCCCATGGCACGTCGACGCCACTGAACGATCCGAACGAGTCCAAGGGGATTCAGGCAGTATTCGGCGATCACGCGCACGTGTTGTCCGTCAGTTCGACCAAGTCCGCCACCGGCCACATGCTCGGCGCTGCGGGCTCGGTCGAGTTCATTGCCTGTACCTTGGCGATGCGTGACAACATGGTTCCACCCACGATCAACTACTCGACTCCCGATCCCGAGTGCGTGCTCGACTACACGCCGAACGCGCCGCGGGCGCGCGCGGTAAATGTCGCGATCTCGAACAGCTCCGGTTTCGGTGGTCACAATGTCTCGATCGCACTCCGACGGTGGCACGACTAGGCCCGTCGGGGCGTTCATCGAGGTGAAGATCTGCGCGAATGGTTCGCGCACTTGCCCGAGTACGCCCTGATGCCTGTCTCTATTCCGTTCGATCTCGATCGACTCCGTGATCCCGCGCTGCGCCCCATCGGGGAGAAGCTGCGCGCCGGCGAGCGGCTGTCCATCGCCGATGGTGTCATCCTCTTTCGTTCGCCGGATCTGCTCGGTGTGGGCGCCATGGCCGACGCGGCCAACCGCGCGCGCCACGGCGATCTCGTCACCTTCGCCTCGAATCAGCACATCAACCCGACCAACGTCTGCGTATTGCGCAAGACGTGCGTGTTTTGCGGGTATGCGCGGTTACCGAAGGAAGACGGTGCCTATCGCTACAGCCTCGAGCAGGTGCTCGCTGAATCGGACCGCGCCGATGGATCGATCACGCGCGAGTTCCACATCGTCGGCGGGCTCGACATGGAGGCCGGCCTCGAGTACTACCAGTCGATGTTTCGCGCGCTCAAGGCGCGGCACCCGCAGGTGCACATCAAGGCACTCACGGCCGTCGAGATCGCGCACATCGCGCGGATCGAAAAGATGAGCCGAAAAGACGTGCTCATTGCGCTTCGAGAGGCTGGCCTCGACACGCTACCCGGCGGTGGTGCGGAGACATTCAGCGCCGCGGTTCGCGACGTCATCGCGGACAAGAAACTCGGGGGAGCCGAGTACATCGAGGTGCATCGTACCGCGCACCAACTCGGCATCCGGTCCAACTGCACGATGCTGTATGGACACGTCGAGTCGCTCGAGGATCGCATGCAGCACCTCAACATGCTGCGTGAACTGCAGGATGAGACCGGCGGCTTCCTCGCTTACATCCCGCTCGCGTATCACCCCGACGACAACGCACTCGGCAAGACGCTCGGGCGCGAAGGAACCGCGACGACCGGCTTCGACGATCTGCGGAATCTGGCCGTCGGCCGACTGTTTCTCGACAACTTCGAGCACATCAAGTCGCACTGGATCATGGTGTCCACAGCGGTCTCGCAGATCTCGCTGCATTTCGGCGTGAACGACATCGAGGGCACGGTAGTCCGCGAAAAGATCTATCACGCCGTCGGCGCTCACACCCCACAGGGCATGACGTTGCCGCAGCTCCTCGGCCTGATCCGCGGCGCCGGCAAGGTGCCGGCGGAACGCGATTCGTTCTACCACGTCCTGCGCGAATTCGCCCCCGACGAAACGGGCGCGATCGACGAGTCGACCGTGCCGCTCGCTGGCGCGGTGGGATAAACGATATGCTGCGCGTCGGCCGCATCCCGTACATCAACTGCTTCCCCGTCTACGGCGCGATCGATCGTGGCATCGTGCCGCTTGACGGCAGCCTGATCACGGGCATTCCGACGACGCTCAATCGCTTGATGGCCGACGGCGAACTCGATGTCAGCGTCGTGTCTGCCGTCGAGTATGCGCGCGATGCGAAGCGATACCTGTTGCTCCCCGAGCTCGGAATCACGAGCGACGGCCCGGTGCGCAGTGTCATGCTGTTCAGCAAACGTCCACCGTCGGAGCTCGGCGGACTCAAGGTGATCGTCAGCCGCAGCTCCATGACCTCGGTGGCGCTGCTCGAGCTGCTATTCGAGAACGTCTGGCGTTGTCGTCCCGAGTTCGTGCTCGGCGATGCCGAGCTGGCGGATGTCGAACGCTTCGAAGACGAGCCGCATCAGGCGCGCCTGGTCATCGGCGATGCCGCGCTTCAACTGTTCGACCAGGCCAATCGTGGCGGGGCATGGGCCGTGCGATATCCGTTCCGTGAAGACCTGGGCGGCGCATGGAAAGCCTGGACGGGATTGCCATTCGTCTTCGCAGTTTGGGTCGCGCAGCGTCGTGCCCCGGTGCACGAGGCGCTGTCGGCGCACGCCTCGCTGATCGCCTCGCGCGACTGGGGGCTGGCGCATCTCGATCAGCTGTCCGCGCAGGCGGCGCTGGCCACCGGAGTCGCGCGCGAAGCCTGTGCCGAGTACTTCTCCGGATTGGATTATCGTTTGTCGTACCCGCATCTCGCGGGCCTCACTGAATTCTTCCGTCGACTCGTACTGGCTGGGCGCGTGCCGGATGGCACGCTCGCCTTCCTGCCAGCCGCGTGATCGACCTCCTGTGTGCTGCCGGTCGCAAGAGAATCATCTATGCGTGACCTTCTCGATTTCTATACCAACGCTCCGCTGCTCGAACTCGGCATGGAAGCCGATCGCGTGCGTCAGGCGAAGCATCCCCGCGGTGTCGTTACCTACATCGTCGACCGCAACATCAACTACACGAACGTCTGTGTTGCGGACTGTGGCTTCTGCGCCTTCTATCGTCGTCCGAAGCATGGGGAAGGGTACACCCTGGCGTTTGAGCAGATCGGCGAGAAGATCGAGGAGACGAAGGCACTGGGTGGTGTGCAGATCCTGCTCCAGGGTGGGCACAATCCGTATATCCCGTTCGAGTGGTATCTGGATCTGATGCGCTACATCAAGCAGCATCATCCCATCCACATCCACGGCTTCTCACCGAGCGAAGTCGATTTCTTCGCCACGCGCTTCCGCATGGATGCGCGCGACGTGATCCGCGAGCTCAAGGCGGCGGGACTCGACTCGATTCCTGGCGGCGGCGGCGAAATTCTCGTGCAGCGCGTCCGTGACATCGTGGCACCTAAGAAGGCGGGCGCCGATCGCTGGCTCGAGATCATGGAGCTCGCGCACAATGAAGGCATGAAAACTTCGGTGACGATGATGTACGGCATCGGGGAGACGCTCGCCGAGCGCATCGAGCACTTACAGCGCGTGCAGGAATTGCAAGCGCGTACGGGCGGCTTCACGGCGTTCATCACGTGGCCGTTGCAGCCGGAGAACACGCCGTCGATGTCGCACATGCCCAAGACCGATGCAGTCACGTATCTGCGCACGGTGGCGATCTCGCGCATCGTACTCGACAACGTACCAAATTTGCAGTCGAGCTGGGTGACGATGGGCATGAAAGTCGGGCAGATGGCACTGAACTATGGGTGCAACGATTTCGGATCGTTGATGATCGAGGAGAACGTGGTGTCGGCGGCGAACACGACGCATCGCACGACGGTCGGCGAGCTCGATCGCTTGATCCGTGACGCCGGATTCACGCCGGCGCGACGCCGTCAGGATTACTCGCTCATCAGCGGCGGCGCGCAGGCGCACGCCACGGTGGCGGCGTGAGCACGGCGCTGCCTCTGCGCGTTGGTATCGGCTACGACTCGCACCGGTTCGGCGAGGGCGGGCCGATGCGATTGGGCGGCATCGATATCCCGGCCGACAGGCATTGCGCCGGTCACTCCGACGGCGACGCCATCTGTCATGCCGTCACGGACGCGCTGCTCGGCGCGGCGGCGCTGGGCGACATCGGCGAGATGTTCCCCGACACCGATGCGGCCAACAAGGGCAAGGATTCAACGGTGATGTTGTCCGCGGCCGTCGCGCGGCTTCACCATGCCGGTTGGCGGGTGGGGAATGTCGACATCA
>CAMBRJ010000342.1 GCA_945870175.1 Gemmatimonas phototrophica | reverse complement strand
CGCGAAGATCTGTTCGAACACCGGCCCCACACGCGTGTTCAACGTGTTCACCGGCGAATTCGGCTGGTCATAGCGCACCGTCGCCACGCCCTCGTGCACCGACAGCGAGACCCCGGTGGCGGCATCTTCCATGAGCACGACGTTTCTGCGCGGATCGCTCATGCGCGCTCCACGATCATGGCGTGACCCATCCCGCCGGCGGCGCATACGGTGAGCATGCCAAACTGCTTGCCGCGACGCGTCAATTCGTTGCACAGCGTGGTGAGCACGCGGGCCCCCGTGGCCCCGAAGGGATGACCGATGGACAGTGATCCGCCCATCACGTTCAGTTTGTCGAAATCCACGTCGCCCACCGGTGTACTCAACCCGGCACGCGCCGCCCATGTTTTCGACGCCAGTCCCCGAATATTGCTCAGCACCTGCGCGGCAAACGCCTCGTGCATTTCGATCAGGTCGATGTCGCCCAACGTAAGTCCCGCGCGCGCCAGCGCGATCGGCACCGCCAGCACCGGCGCTTGCAACAACTGTTCGGCGGGGTCCACGGCCGCGTACGCGTACGATCGGATGTACGCCAGCGGCGTGTAGCCCAGCGACTGCGCCCGTTCCTCCGACATCAGAAGGACCGCCGCCCCACCGTCGGTGAGCGGCGACGCGTTGCCGGCCGTCACCGTGCCGTACAGTCGATCGAACACCGGCTTGAGCGCCGACAGCTGCTCGAAGGTGGAATCCCGCCGCACCCCGTTGTCGGTGGCGATCATGCGCTCGTACGTGGGTGGAGCCGGAACCGGCACGATCTCGGCCGTGAGTCGCCCGTCATCAGTGCCAGCCGCCGCGTTCAGGTGCGATCGCAACGCAAACCGATCCTGCGCCTCACGCGAAATCCCGTTCAGCTTGGCCATCGTGTCGGCCGACTGCCCCATCGACTCGCCGGTGCTGGGTTCGGCAATGGCCGGCGTGATCGGGATGAAATCCTTCGGACGGAGTTGAGCCAGAATGCCGAGTCGTTGCGTCAGCGACTTGGCTTTCGACGCCGCCACCAGCACATCGCTCATCCCACGCGAGTGCAGAATCGGCACCTGTGTCAGCGACTCGGCACCCCCGGCGATCGCCACATGCGCGTGTCCCAACACGATCTGATCGGCCGCATCGGTGACGGCCTGATTCGCCGACGCGCAGGCGCGCGACACGGTGTACGCCTGCAGCGTTTTCGGAAAGTGCGGCAGGAGCGACACTTCACGGGCGATGTTCGGCGCGGTAACCGCCTGCACGACGGTCCCGTACACGAGCAGGTCGACGAGCGCGCCGTCGAGCGCGGTGCGTTGCACCAATTCCGCGACGGCCAGTTTGCCGAGGTCGATGGCCGTGTAGTCCTTGAGGACCGTTCCCGAGCGCGCAAACGGCGTTCGCACGCCGGCGACGATGGCCACGCGACGGCCAGTTCCAGAGGTGGGCATCTGTCGAAGGTAACGGTCGATCCCCTAGCGCGGCGAGGGTTCGTAGGGCATCTCTGCAGGAATGCGTGACGCGAAGGAATTTCCCGATGCCGTTCGCTCCGCGGCGGTGGCAACGCGCCAGGCGGCGCTGGCCGCGCTGGCCGCTGAGCCATTCGACATGCTCATCGTGGGCGGCGGCATCACAGGGGCGGGCATCGCGCGCGAGGCGGCGCTGGCCGGGTTTCGTACGGCACTGCTGGAGCGCGATGATTTCGCCAGCGGCACCTCCAGTCGGTCGTCCCGCCTGGTGCACGGTGGCGTGCGCTATCTCGAGCATGGCCACATCGGTCTCGTGTTCGAATCCAGCCGCGAACGTCGACTATTGCTGGAACTCGCGCCGCATCTGGTGCGCCCCCTGGCCTTTACGTGGCCGGTGTATCAGGGCGCCCGTGTGCCGCTCTGGAAGATGCGCGCCGGCCTCACGCTGTACGATGCGCTGTCGCTGTTTCGCAACGCGCGGCACCAGGCCCTGAACCGCAGCGGCGTACTGGCCGCCGAGCCGGCGCTCGCGCCCGACGGCATGGTCGGTGGTGCACGCTACTGGGATGCCGCCACCGACGATTCGCGCCTGACGCTCGCGAGTGCATTAGCCGCTCGTGAGGCCGGTGCGTCGGTGGCCAATCACGTTACTGTCGCGGCGGGTATCCACGCCAACGACACGGCGCGTCGGCTCACCGGCGTCGTGGTCGAAGACCGAGTCACGGGCGCCACGTTCTCGGTGCAGGCGCGGGTAATCATCAACGCCACCGGCCCCTGGAGCGACGCAACCGCCGCACTTACCGGCTCGCCGCAGGGGTCGCAGCTCTTCGGATCGGCGGGCGCGCACATCGCGGTACCGCGCAGCCGGGTGGGGAACAACGACGCGGTCACCATGGTGTCGCCACTCGACGGCCGCGTGATGTTCGTACTGCCGGCGGGCGTGCACACGATTATCGGCACGACCGAGCGCCCCGCCCAGGCCGGCCCCGACGACATTCGCGCGACACGTGCCGAGGTGACATACCTGTTGCAGTCGGTGAACCGGTGCTTTCCGTTCGCGCAGCTCACGATGGACGATGTGGTGTCGGCGTGGTGTGGCATCCGTCCGCTGGCCGCCGCGCGCGCCGGCGAGCACAGCGCCAACGCGGCGTCGCGCGAGCACGCCATCACGCATCGCGCCGACGGTCTCGTCAGCATCACCGGCGGCAAGCTCACCACGTATCGCGCCATGGCCGCTGATGTGCTGGCCCACGCGCGCAACGAGTTGCCGAAGTCGGGTGCTGCTCCAATTCGCACCCATGCGCCGCAGCCGAGTGCATCAACGCCGCTGCCCGGTGGAGATATTGTGTCACGGGAGGCGACGATGTCCGATGCGCGCCGTACGGTCCACGATGCGGCCGTGGGAGAGCGCCTGGCACTGGCCTACGGCAGCCGTTGGCGCAACGTGTGGAGTTACGTGCAGCGCGATGCGTCACTCGGCCATCGTCTCTCCGACGACTTGCCGTATTTGCTGGCTGAAGTCGCGCACGCGGTCGAGCGCGAGATGGCGAGTACGTTGTCCGACGTGCTGGTGCGTCGCACGCATGTGGCGTTTGAGACGCGCGACAACGGCCGGGCGGCGGCACGTCGCATTGCGCCACTGATGGCTAGGTTGCTGCAGTGGTCGGAGTACGACATGACGCAGCAGGTCGACGCCTACGATCGCGACGTCGCGCGGTTGTTCACGATTGATGACCTGTGAGCCGCCCTTCACCCTTTTCGTTCACACGCATGTCTGAATTCACCGATCGCATCGTGTTCATCACCGGCGGCGCCTCCGGTATCGGCGCCGCCTCGGCACGTGCTTTCGCCGCGCAGGGCGCGCACGTCGTCGTGGGCGATGTGCAACTCGAACGCGCCGAGCTGGTGGCACGCGAGGTTAGCGGACTGGCCGTGCCGTGCGACGTGCGTGACGATGCCATGATCGGCGCGGCCATCGCGCGGACCGTGGCGCACTTCGGCACGCTCGATATCGCGATCAATGCGGCCGGTGTCGGCGGGGCGGAAGTGCGCACGGCCGAGTATCCACCGGATGTCTGGGAGGCCGTGATCGACATCAATCTCACCGGCGTCTGGCGATCCATGCGCCATCAGATTCCCGTGATGCTCGCGGCCGGACGCGGCACGATCGTGAACGTCGCGTCGGTCGCGGGACTACAAGGCTTTCCACGACACTCGGCCTACGCCGCCAGCAAGCACGGCGTCGTGGGGCTCACACGTACCGCCTCCTTGGAGTACGGGCGCAAGGGCATCCGCATCAATGCGCTCTGTCCGGGTTTCACGCTCACGCCGATGGTGCAAAGCATGCTCGACGCCGGACTTCCGGAGAGCGAACTCACGGCACGCGTGCCCCTCGGCCGGCTCGGTACCGCCGACGAGATGGCCGACACCGTGCTCTATCTGTGCAGTGCGGCGAGCGCGTTCATGGTGGGACACGCACTCGCCGTGGATGGCGGGCTGACGGCAGGGTAGGTCACGTGGGGGAGACCGTACGGCAGGAAGCGAGTTGGTTGG
>CAMBRJ010000341.1 GCA_945870175.1 Gemmatimonas phototrophica | reverse complement strand
CATCAAGGAATTCCAGGTGCTCGTGTCGCCGTACGACGTGCGCCAGGGCAACTTCACCGGCGCGCTCGTGAACGCGGTGACGCAGTCGGGCACGAACGAATTCAAGGGAGCCGCCTTCCTCTATTACCGCGACCAGCAGATGGGTCGTGACACGGCGTTCCTCCGGACGTCGCCGTTCGTGCGTCGCCAGATGGGCTTCTCGCTGGGCGGCCCGATCATCAAGAACAAGCTGCGCTTCTTCGCGACCGTCGAAACGAGCCAGAACGTCTCGCCGTCGTCGGGACCGTTCCTCGATCCGACATCGCCCACTGGCCTGGTGAACTCACCGGTTGCCGCCGCGCGCATTACCACCGCGCAGGTCGACTCGTTCGTGAACTACCTGTCCAGCAAGGGCATCGCGGCCGGTAGCGGCGCCCTGACCAGCAATGAAAATCCGCTGCTCAACACGTTTGTACGCCTCGACTATCAGCTGTCGGGCAACACGCGTCTCGTGCTCCGCAACATCTACAACGACCAGCAAGCGTTCGATTTCTCCCGGTCGCTGGGCACGTTCAACTTCACGTCGAACGGGTTCCGCCGCACCGAAAAGTCCAACCAGATCGTCGGGCAGGCGTTCACGAATTTCTCGAACGGCTTCTCGAACGAATTCACGGTGGGCCTCACCGCGACCCGCTTCAAGCGTGTGTCGGATGTGCTCGCCCCGCAGGTGCTGGTGCAGAACATCGGTGGCACGGGATCAGGCATTGGGTTCCGCGCCGGCACCGAAAACAGCTCGCAGGGCAATGAGCTGCGCGAAGATCTGTACGAAATCCAGAACAACTTCACGATGCCCCTCGGCAACCACATCGTGTCGATCGGTACCCGCAACGAGATCTACAAGGCGTACAATGCCTTCCTGCAGAACTCGTACGGCAACTACACGTACAACACGCTCGCGGATTTCGTGAGCAACCGCACGCCGGCTTCGTACTCCGGTTCGGGCGGTCTCGGTGGCGACGTCGTGGCCAATTTCACGGCCGCACAGCTCGCCGGTTACATCCAGGATCAGTGGACGGTGACGCCGCGCTTCACCACCACGCTCGGCCTGCGTATCGACGTGCCGCTGTTCTTCGACAAGCCGTCGTTCGCCGCCTCCGTGCAGCGCGACTTCGGCCGTAGCACCGCTGACCTCCCGTCGGGCAACCTGCAGTTCTCGCCGCGTCTCGGCTTCAACTGGGACGCCACCGGCGACCAGAAGAACCAGATCCGTGGTGGTGTCGGCCTGTTCCAGGGCATCCCGGCGTATGTGTGGATGTCGAACCAGTTCCAGAACACCGGCGCCGGCCTCGCGCAGTTCACCTGCGGCGGCGGTGTGTCGGCGACCAACGGCACGGCCCCGCTGTTCAATGCCACGCCAGTGTCCCCGCGTGGTTGCGCTGCGAAGACGAACGGCACCGCAGGACGCAGCCTCGACGACGGCACGTTCCTCGGCACGGTGAACCTGGCCGATCCCGATCTCAAATTCCCGCAGCTGCTCCGCGCCACGCTTGGCTACGACCGCAAGCTGCCGGGCGATGTGATCGCGACGTTCGACGGTCTGTACTCGCGCTCCATCAACAGCTTCTTCTACAACAACATCAACGTCCCGCAGACGGGTCGCCTCGACGCCCAGGGACGCACCGTGTTCGCCAATTTCGCGGCGACCGGCATCCCGACGGTCTCGCCGCTCTTCCCGGTGTACGGGTCGAACGTGATCGAGCTCTCCAACCAGAGCAAGGATTACGCGTACAGCGGCACGGGCCAGCTCCGCAAGCGCTTCAATGGCGCGTTCGAAGGCTCGGTGGCGTACACGTACGGTCGCAGCTACTCGGTGACCGACCTGACGTCGTCGGTGGCGCTCTCCAACTGGCAGTTCGGTCGCGTGTACTCTGGTCTGCAGACGGACCAGCCGGTGAACGCGTCGCTGTTCGACCAGCCGCATCGCCTGTTGATCAACGGCACCTACACGGCGCCGTGGAAGTCGAATCAGACGAACTTCACGTTCTACTACAGCAAGGCGTCGGGCACCCCGTACTCGTTCGTGTTCGGCGGCAACGGTGGCCGTGGTGACATGAACGGCGACGGCTCGAACGCGAACGACCCGATCTACATCCCGACGGGTCCGACCGATCCGAAGCTGGGCTTCGTGGCCACGACGGTCGCTGGCGTGGCCTACACGCCGGCGCAGCAGGCCGCGCTGCTCGATCAGTTCATCAAGGACAACAGCTGCCTCGATTCGCAGCGCGGCACGATCATGCAGCCGACGTCCTGCCGCAACCCGATGTTCGATCGCTTCGACCTGACGATTGAACAGCAGTTGCCGACGATCCGTGGCGAGCGCGCGACGCTCCGCCTCGACATCTTCAACGCCGCCAACCTGCTGAACAGCAAGTGGGGACGGATCAAGTCCGCCACGGCGAACGGCAACGCGACGCTGCTGAACGTGCAGTCGTTCTCCAGCGCTGATCCGAGCACGCAGGTGCCGGTGGTGACGTTCACGAACAACTTCAACACGAACTTCACGCCGCTCAACTTCAGTCAGTTTTATCAGCTGCAGGCGAGCTTGCGGTTGTCGTTCTAAGCTTCGTGATGGTGTGGGTGTAAGGAGAGCGGCGCCGGAAACGGCGCCGCTTTTCATTGTGGGTGCTGGGAACTGCGAACTGCAAACTCCCTAGGAAGCAGGGGGGAGGGTATCAGGGGGCAGGAGGCAGGGGAACTGCGTCCGCAGGGGAGCGGTGGCGTGGATCGGATGACAATGTGGCCGAGTGTGGCTGCTATCCTCGGCGGCATGCAAGATCCAGCCAACATCCAGGCGTGGCATCGCGCGATTGCGCTGGCGGTCCGCGTGCATCGGATCTCCCGCGGCATCAAACGCACGCAGGCGCCAGGGCTCCGCTCGCAGATCGATCGCGCCGTGGATTCGATCCCGTCAAACATCGCGGAAGGCGTGGCGCAGCCCTCCGCCGCCGACTGCGCGCGATTCCTCAGTTATGCTGTGTCGTCGGCCTTCGAAGTCGAAAGCCACCTCATTCTCGCCGACAAGCTGGGGCTTAACCTCTTCGGCATTGAGGAAG
This sequence comes from Gemmatimonas phototrophica, assembly GCA_945870175.1. Taxonomy (GTDB): domain Bacteria; phylum Gemmatimonadota; class Gemmatimonadetes; order Gemmatimonadales; family Gemmatimonadaceae; genus Gemmatimonas; species Gemmatimonas phototrophica_A. The sequence goes on along the minus strand of CAMBRJ010000341.1, from coordinate 933 downwards.
CACTCGACGAGACCCGCCAGATCCGCCGCATGACGTTTAGCCTGCGTAAGCACTACGTCGCGAAAGCGAAGGGCGAAAAACCAAAGGGGCGCGACAGCTGACTGTCGGCGCCCCTCGTGCGTTCGTACCCCTGCATCCTGCCCCCTGATACCCTCCCTCCTGCTTCCTAGGGAGTTCGCAGTTCGCAGTTCGCAGTTCGCAGTTCGCAGTTCAAGCTCCTAGAAGATCCGCAAATTGATGTATTTCTTCGGATTCTTCTTCAAATCCATCACCAGCGAATCCACCCGCAGCAGCAGCGTATCCAGGCGCGCGTACACCGACGGATCGTTCAGCAGCTTGCCCGCCGTGCCGGTACCGTTGCTCACCTTGTCGAGCACGCCCTGCACCTGCACGTTCGTCTGCTTGAAGTCGCGGGTGAGCTGCTCGAGTTGCGCCGACGTCGCCTGCAGGTTCTTCACCGTCGAATCCACCTTGGTGGAATCCACGCTGGCCAGCGTGCGCCGGACCGTCTGCTGCGTGAGCGTGAGCTGCTTCGACTGTTCGGCGGTGACCGCGCTGAGCTGCGCCACGAGCTTCGTGAGATCGGCCACCGTTTGCCGCACATCCTTCACGCCGCCGCCTGCCACGAACTGCGTGCGCGCTTCGCCGGTTAGCGCGCGAATGTCGAGCGCGATCGAGTCGCCCTTGCTCAGCAACTCCGGGACGCCTGGAGATCCGGCTCCGGTGGGGATCGTGTCGCCTTCCGACATGTAGCCCTGACGGCCGATGATCGGCGTGAGGGCGATGAGCTGGTCGCCGAAGATGCCGTTCGCTTGCACCGTCGCCGTCGTCCCGGCCGGCACCTTGTACTGCGACTGTAGCTTGAGTGCCACCGCGATCGTGCCGTCGGGGATCAGGTCGACCTTGTTCACATACCCGACCTGCACGCCCGCC
>CAMBRJ010000340.1 GCA_945870175.1 Gemmatimonas phototrophica | reverse complement strand
TGGCCGCGTCGACGCAGAATCAGGCGTTGGCGGCGTTACAGTTTCTCTATCGGGACGTGTTGGAGCAGCCGCTGGGGGAGGTGTCTGGTCTCGCGCCGGCGCGCCGGCCCTCGCTCCTGCCCAATGTGCTGTCGCGGGAGGCCGTGCAGCGGGTGTTGGCGTGCCTGACCGGCGTGCCGTTGCTGATGGCGCAGCTGTTGTACGGAAGCGGCCTGCGTCTGCAGGAGTGCTGTCAGCTGCGGGTGAAGGATCTGGATTTCGAGCGCGGCGAGTTGCGGGTGCGGCGTGGCAAAGGCGACCGGGATCGCGTGACCGTCCTGCCCGGTGCGGTGGGCGTGCCGCTGCGGGCGCACCTGGCCCACGTGCGGGCGGTGATGGCGCGGCGTGCGGCTCGCGGTGGCGGTTTTGTGGCGTTGCCGGGGGCGTTGGACCGCAAGATCCCGCGGGCGTCGCAACAGTGGGGGTGGTGCTGGGTGTTTCCGGCGGCGCGGGAGTATTGGGACGGCGAGAGCCAATCGCGGCGGACGCACCATGTCCACCCCACGGTGGCGCAGCGTGCGGTGGCCGAGGCCGGCCGGAGCGCGGTCGTCGGCCAGCGTGTCGGGTGCCAGACCTTCCGGCATTCCTTCGCCACCCACCTGCTGGAGTCGGGGGCGGATATCCGGACCGTGCAGGAGTTGCTCGGGCACAAGGACGTGAAGACGACGATGCTGTACACGCACGTACTGAACCGCGGCGGGCTGGGCGTGCGCAGTCCGCTGGACGTGGGGCGGTGACGGGGGCGCGCTCTGTGTCTCTCTGGGCAAAGTCCGTTTAGGCTGCGAGGCCCGCAGGCTAACGGCGGCGGAGAACGCGCGGCACCGGGGGCGAAGTGGTGGTGCCGTGGTGGGTTGCGGTGGTGTGCGCCGGACTGCACTGTCATGCTGTGCTGCGACGCGGTGCCTGCGTAGCGTCCGCCACGCAGGGATTTCACGCAGGCTAATGGGCGTTAGATGTGCCAACGAAGAAGCTCCGCCCGCGTCGCATGCCAAGCAGGCGTGCCGTGTGAGGCTCCAATCTCAAATGAACAAACTGAGGATCAAGTGCTCATCGTCCTTGCTCTATTCGCCTTCAAATCGCTCGCTACCCAACCGAATCCCTGCATCGCTGCCGAGATTCCGCATCTTTCTAGTACGGTTGAACGACCAGCCAGACTATTGAATCCATCCGCGCTCGACGGGCGGTTCAGCGAGTTGCCGGTGTCGCGAGCAGCGCTGCCCGATGGCAATGCCATGCGGGCCCTCATTCCTGGGGTTAAATGGCAAGCCAGGCCACGTGTATCTCTCGCTGCCAACGACAATCTTGTCGGCTTTGTGGTCGACAGCACGGGCGTCGTGGTCGCATGCTCGATTCGCTTTCGACTTCCACTTGCTGACTCGGCGAGCTTGGTCACGCTCCTATCCGGTCTACGGTTTACCCCGGCACAGATCGCAAACGAGAACGTCCCTCAGCTGTACGTGGCGCGGCTGCGTCGCTAACGGGACATCTAACGAACCGTTGCTGCTGGCAGCGCGGTGCGGTGTGCGGCAGGCGGTCGCCGTGCTGGCGCACGTCGCCCGTCCGGCCGCACTTTATTTGATGCGCTGCAGCAGAACGCAAGGCGTTAGGCGGCTCCACGACGTGAGACGCCCTTCCGTGGGTTCGCCAGCCAGTCACGGCGGCAGCGGACCAGTGAGTGCACCCGTAGTATTACTGATCATGACGACACGTCGATACGGAGACGACGAGGTACGCGAGATTTTCAGTCTGGCGACGACGGGTGATCTGCGTGAGCCTGCGCTCCCTGCGGAATCCGACGGGCTCACGCTCGACGCGCTCGAGCGCATCGGTCAGGAGGCAGGCATCGACCCAGCGCGCGTCGCACACGCCGCCGCGACGCTCGACGCGCGCGGACAATCGTTCCCTGTCCAGCGTGCATTCGGCGTTCCGATCGGCGTGTCGCGGGTAGTCGCGCTCCCCCGCGCGCCAACGGACCGGGAGTGGCAGCAGCTACTGACGCATTGTCGGACCACGTTTGGAGTGCAAGGCGTCGCCACCGAGTCCGGCGGACTCCGCGCGTGGTCGCACGGCCGTCTTCAGGTGTCGGTCGAGCCCACCGCGGAGGGCGAACAGCTCCGACTGAGCACATGGAACGAAGCGGCGGTGGCGCTCAACGGGTTGGGCCTCGTGTTCGGCGGCCTGTCGGTACTGACGAGTGTGGCGGTGGTCGCGGCGGGGAAGCCCGAGAAGGCGCTCGCGGTCCTGGCCTTGTTCGGCGGCATCGCGGTGGCTGCCGTCGCGACCAATGTATTTCGCGCGCCGCGGTGGGCACGCGCACGGGATCGACAGATGACCGCCGTAGCGGAACACGCGGTGCAGATGCTGGCCCAGGCTGGGGCGGCCCCACTGCCCGGTGCGCGGCGCGGCGATGACTGAGGCGGTCGCGGCGCGTCGATGAGATAGGCGCGGGCTGGTCGCGACCTAACCTTGCGTTGCTGCAGCCAAACGCCGCCGACATCGGTGTGGCGAGTGCGGGGCGTTCGCTGTAGCCTCAGGAGAAGGAGCGAACGCCCCGCTTGCCTCCGTGCGGGCGTTTGCTGCAGAACGCGAGCGTTAGGCGGCGCAATGACCAAGTATGCCTCTCGTCATATCTACACCTTTCAGGTCGGCGTCCTCCGCGAGCGGAGTGTCTTGGCGTCCAATCCCGTGATCCGGTGTCGTGCACCACGCAGTACGTTTACACGGAGCCAGCGGGGCCATCGTGCGGCGAGGCGTAAGTGATCCTCCCGTTCACCGCTGGGACGCGTCACGGACTTACTTACCCCCTCACGGAGCTGGATACATGCGTCGTTGCCTTGTGTTGGCCCTGCTGGTGATAGCGGCGTGCGCCCCTCAGAACGATAAGACGGCGCCGACGCTCGCGTCGACGGCGGCCCGCGTCGGCGCGGACTCGGTGGCGATCCGCGCCACGCTCGACGCGTGGTATGTCGCTATGCAGGCAGTCGATTCCGCGGGCACCCTCGCGCCGCTCACGCCGCAGTTTCTCCTGCTCGAGGACACGCTCCCGCTCTCGGGGACGGCGCTCGTCGCCCGGCTCAAGCAGGGTGGCGCCGAGACGAAGTGGACGGCCGCGTTCAGCGACCTCCACACCCGCATCGTGGGCGACGTGGCGTGGACGACCCTCAAGAACCATGAAACGTCGATCGGGAAGGACGGGAAGCACTGTCAGGCGGACTTCCTGGAGACCATCGTGTTCGTGCGCGACGCGGGGCGTTGGTTGATTGATCGCTACCACGCGGCGCCCGTACATCGCTGGAGTTGTGGCGCGTAGGGCATCGTCGCGCGCGGTGTGGCACACCGTCCGCGGTTGGACCGCGCCGCCTAACCTTGCGTTGCTGCAGCCAGCGGCTCAATGGTGCGCCGTGTAGCTCCGCCGCTCGCGCGGCTTCGCTCACGGCTTCCTAATGGAGCCGCTGCAGCAGAACGCGCGCGTTAGGCACACGCAATGACTCACGAACCCGAAAAGGAGTATAACCGATGTCCTTGATCGTTTGTCCAGATTGCGGCCGGAGTGTGTCCGACGCGGCTGCCGCGTGCATTCACTGCGGGCGACCAATCGCCCGTTCAACGGCTGAACCCGCGTCACCGATGTCGCCAGTGCCGACGCCTGAGCCCCAGCCAATTCCCCAGCGAGCCTCCGCGACCAAAACTGCAACGGAATATCCACTGTTTAGCGTGTCGACACAGAAGTTCATCGTGCTCTCCATATGCACGTTTGGCATCTATCAGCTCTACTGGTGCTATCAGAATTGGGTCAGGTTGCAGTCAAAATCGAGAGAGGACATGAGTCCGTTCTGGCGAGCTTTCTTCGCACTGCTCTGGAATTTCAGACTCTTTGGAAGTATTCGAGACATGGCTGCTTCGGAGAAAGTGGCGGTCTCGTGGAGTGCCGGTGTTCTTGGTACGCTCTATCTCGTTCTGAGCTTGCTTTGGCGACTACCAGATCCGTG
>CAMBRJ010000339.1 GCA_945870175.1 Gemmatimonas phototrophica | reverse complement strand
CTCATCGGCCGCACGCTGCGCATTCACGAAGGGTATGCCGACGCGCCCGAGTCCGTGCTGCGGGCGATCGTGGCCTTCGCCATCGCGCGGAACAAGACGGCGCGCACGACGGCGCGCGAAGCGATTCTGGCCTTCGATGTGGAACGTGGTCCGTCGGTACGGCGCCACGAGCCGGCACGGCCAGGAGACGTCGCGATGATCGCGCAACTCATGGACGCGCATCGCGAACTGAACGCGAAATGGTTTGACGGCGCGCTGTCGACCATGCCGTTGCGCTTGTCCGGGCGCATGGCCACGCGACTCGGTCACTACGATCCAGGTTCGCGCCATACGCCGCCCGAAATCGTGATGTCGCGTACACACATCACGCGACACGGCTGGCGCGAAGCGATGCATACGTTGCTGCACGAAATGGTCCACCAGTGGCAACACGAAACCGGCCAGCCGCTCGATCACGGCGCCGGATTTCGGGAAAAGGCGCGCGACGTCGGTATTACCCCCGCGGCGCGACGAGACGTCACGCCGCTCGAGAAGCGACGCAAAGCCACTGGGTAACCCGCGCGTACATCATGGCGGCACGCATGCGCCCAAAAACGACGCCACCGTTTGCGTGTGGCAAACGGTGGCGTCGGTAACGCGCTCCTCAGCAAAGACGTCGCACTTCGTGCATCGCGTCGGGGATCATGGGGCAATCGTGCCCGTACGCGCGCCAAAGCGCAACGACGTGTCTTCGACGTAGGGCGCGGTCGAAGAACTCGAGACGAAACCGGCGGCGCTGGTCGACCAGCTCGTGGTCGCGTTCGTCATTGCCCACGACGTGTTGAATCCCGCCACGCCGCTGAAGTCGGGAAACGCGAGCGTCCATGTCGTCGCGCCGGAACCGGCGTACGCGCGCGTTAGGTTGATCGACCAGTTGTTGCTGCTCGTGGCCTGCTGCGTGAACCCGACGCCGATCACATCGGCGTACTCCGCCTGCCACGCCCCCGTGGTGGAGAAGCGCAGGTACGGCGACGCGCCAAGCGAGGAGACCGTGGGGGGCGACATGACGGGGCCGAGTGTCACCGTACGGTTGGCGAGCAAGCGATTGTACTGGATTACGGAGCGCGTCGAGGACACGGTACCGCTGCCGGTCGACGCGGCGGCCAGCACCTGGTGCAAATCACCCGCCTGCGTGTTGGCATTGGGAATGCCGTACGCCATGTACGGGCCGGTGCCTGCACCGCCCAGTGTACCGAAGTAGAAGCTGCCACTCGTCCCGTTGCTGGTAAGGAATCCGGTCGTGAAGAAGACGGGATCACTGCCCGCATTGGCGATCGTGTATTGCGCACTGGCCAGCGCGAAGGACTCTCCACCGGTGAAGTCGATAACCGGAATGGTGCTGCCGGCGGGATAGTTCACGTTGCGACGCAGGACGCCACGATCGGGCACATTCGAGAACGTCGTCAAGTTGAGTGCGCTGCGAACGGCGAGCAGGTCGGTCGTTCCCTCATCGGCGGCCGTGATCGAAAACGCTGTATTGGGGAAGATCACGGTGGCGCTGCTGCCGCCAACGCCGATGCCCGCTTGTTGTCCCACGGCGGCAAGGCCGGCCACCGTGCCCGTCAGTGACTTCGTGGCGCGATTCGTCACGCACTCGTTCGCCGCTCCAAAGGTCAGCTCCGAGAGGGAGAGATACTGAACCACAACCGACGTGCCCGTGCCGTTGCCGTTCGGCTGCGCGTACGCCACACCGCCCACGCTGCCGGTCGTGAAGCTGTACACGCGTGTCGTGGTCCCCGTCGATGTCACTCGCGTCCACGCACCGCCGGTGCCGCTTTGATACGCGAACCACAGCGGAAAGCGCTCCGCTTCACAGAAGGTCCAGTTCACGGTCCCCGAACCACCGCTCGTCGCCGTGACCGTGAGCGACACGTTCGCCGTGACATCGGCCAGACCCGCCGTGGTGCCGGTGATCACGCCGGTGTAGCTGCCCGCGGGAACCGCACCGCCGACCGTTAGCGTGAGCGTCGACGTCGTGCCCGACACGGCGGTCGGATTGAACGCAGCGGTTACGCCGCCGGGCAAGCCCGTGATGGCCAGGTTGACGGTGCCGGCGAAGCCGCCGCCGCGCGTCAGCGTGATCGTGCTGGCGCCGGCCGTACCCTGCGGCGCGCTCACCGCGCTGGCGGTCATCGTGTACGTCGGTGCCGCCGTGACCGTGAGGCCAACCGTCGCGGTACGCGCGGTGACCCCAGTGCCCGTCGCCGTGACCGTGACCGATGCTGCGCCAACCGCCGCAACGGTACTCGAGGTCAAGGTGAGCGTGCTGGTGAGTGTGGCGCCGGTCAGTGTGCCCGGTGCGAAGCCCGCGGTCACGCCCGCCGGAAGCCCCGTGGCGGCCAGCGATACATCGGCCGCGTAGCCACCAACTCGCGTTATCGTGACGGCCGTGGTGACCGCACTGCCGGCTGCTACCGTCACCGCCGAGGGACTGGCCGCGACGGTGATCGCCGGTGCGGCGGCAACGGTTACCGCCACCGTGGTGGTCGCCGCCGTCACGCCCGTGCCCGTGCCGCGCACGGTGAGGTTGTAGATGCCGGGAACGGCCGCGCCGGTGGTGGACAGCGTGAGCGTGCTGCTCGTGCCCGCGGCCAACACGGGATTCGCCGAGAAGGCGCCGGTCACACCGGCCGGTGCGCCTTCAAGCGCCAGCGTGACATCACCGGCGAAGCCGCCCGTGCGCGACACCACGATCGCCGTGGTGCCGCTCGCGCCGGCTACGATGCTGACCGCGGCCGGCGTGGCCGTGACCGCCACCGCCGGCGTCGTCGCTGCGGTGAGCGTGAGGGCCAGACTCGCCGTCTGCGTGGTCACTCCGGTACCTGACGCGCTGATTGTCACGGTGCTGGCGCCCGCGGTCGCGGTGCCCGCCACGGTGAGACTGAGCGTGCTCGTGGTCGATCCCGCCGCAATGGTCGCCGGGGTGAACGTCGCGGTCACGCCGCTCGGCAGTCCCGTCGCGGCGAGCGCGATGGCATCGGTGAAGCCGTTGGAGCGCGTAATCGTGATCGGCACCGTCGCCGAGCCGCCCACCACGATACTCGTGGCCCCACTGCCGGCCGTGAGCGCAACGGCCGGAACGGGAATCGAGAGCGCGTAGGCGGCCGTGGCGGCCGTCACGCCGCTACCCGCCGCGCGCACCGTGATCGAGCTCGAACCGGGCGTGGCCGTCGGCCCGACATCGAATACCACCGTGGCACTCGCGGCCGTTCCCGCCAGCGACGCGGGGGTGAAGGTGGCCGTCACGCCCGTGGGCACATTCTCGGCGGTCAACGCCACCGTTCCGGCATATCCGCCCCCTCGGCTCAGTGACAGCGTCGCGTTGCCTGACGCGCCGCGCGACACGGTGCCCGCTGTTGCCGACAGCTGGAGCGCGATGCTTGGCGTGACCGGAGGCGAGGTGGTCCCAGCGTCTCCACCGGACGAACAGGCAGCCAGGGTGAGCGCCGAGAGGGCGGAACGGAAGAGAGTCGGCCAGCGTTGCATCGCATCCCCCAAAAAAGAAGCGTCATTGTTCTCGTATGGGTGATTCGATGCCGTGCTCGCGCGACTGTCAACCAAACTGGAGCATGGTGGCCGCTTCACGTTCGAGGTCGCTACATTTCCCCAACGACTCTCACGCTTCTCTAGCTGAAAGGCTTCTCAAATGGCGACTGATCTCCTGACCGCGAGCGCGATCCCCGCACTGCCTTCTGTCGAGCTGAAGGCGCACGCCGCCGATTTGTTCAACATCGACGCGGCGCTCACCGAAGAAGAGCGCTCGATTCGCGACACGATCCGCAAGTTCGTCGATGAGCGGGTGCTGCCGATCATCGGCGACTGCTACGTGCAGGGCCGCTTCCCCGACGAGCTCGTGGCCGAGATGGCTGAACTCGGTGTGCTCGGTGCGAATCTCCCCGAGGAGTACGGCTGCGCCGGTCTCTCGAGCGTGGCCTACGGGCTGATCATGCAAGAGCTCGAGCGCGGTGACTCGGGCATCCGCTCGTTCGCGTCGGTGCAGG
>CAMBRJ010000338.1 GCA_945870175.1 Gemmatimonas phototrophica | reverse complement strand
GCGGCACGTTCGCGCTGCGAAAAGAGCCCCAAAAGCAGCGCACACAGGGCGGCGGCGCTGAGCACGCGCACCGACGCCCGTTCATGCCAGTATGAAACGACGTCGAGGCGCACTGGCTCCGCCCGGTACCACGAGCCGCCGGGCACACGTCCCTGCAGCTCCAACGTGAAACGTCCTGGTGGCAACGCCGCGAGTTGCAATCGGCGCGACGCCCCAAGCAGGATCCAGCCGTCATCGCGTCCCTCGAGACGATAGCGGAATTGCACATCCGCGGCCGAGCGATACACCGGCATCGTGTACTCGATATCCACCGTCCGTTCGTTCGTCTCCAGACGGACCACACGGGGCAATTCGAGCGTGCGCCGCGCGCTGACCAAGCGGTCGATGAGCACCACCGACGATCGCGTCGCGCGCGGAAGGCGAGAGAGCTCGACGATGACGAGTCCATCGACACTCGCGAAGGCCAGATGCATCCCGTCAACGACGGCGCCGGCCGGAGATCCACGGTTGCCTTCTGGCACGCCATCGGCGACGGACAGCACTCGTGCGTCGGGCGCGACGCTGCTGTCGCGTACCCACACGGCCAGATCCCGAATCGGCAAGACGGTCAAGCCGCGATTGCCGGGCATCCAGACGAGTCCGGCGGAATCGACCACGAAGCCCGAGACCGTTTCATCCGGCAACGGAACGACACGCGAGCCGCGGCCGGGGCGAAAGTGCATCAGGCCGTTGCCATAGCTGCCGATCCAGACACCACCGAGACGATCCGGGTGCAGCACACGCGGTATCGCCGCGGGTACCCCATCCGTCGTCGTGTACGCCACGAGGCGGCCGGCCGTCCAGCGCGTAAGGCGGCCCGACTGCCCGACCCAGAGCGACCCATCCGTCTCCACCGTCATGGATTCGATGGGACGTTTCGTGATCGCCGCCCAGCCGGGCAGATACCGCCATCGATCGTCCGCACCAATCTCACCGATACGGCCATCGCTCATGCCGACGAGCATCCGGTTACCCGCCTGCAGGAGCGGACGCCCGACCTCAAATGGAATGTTCTTCGCGCTGTCCGCGCGTGACCCTGCCCCGGCGGTGTCGAACGCCCATTCGACGTTGATACCGTTCCGATCCACCCGGCGGACTCCGCCACGGTGACCGATCCAGAGCCGGCGCTGGTCGTCGAACGCCAAGGCCGTCACGCACCCTTGGTCGGGCCGCAGCATGACGCTGTCCTCCACGGTCCCGCGGAGTGTGATCAGGTGCGCATCGCCGCATCCAGGAGACACCCAGAGCCGGCCGGCGCGATCACTGACCACGTTGGACGCTTCGGGGTTCGACTGACGCGTCGGAATGGTCTGCACCCGGGCCATGTGCGAGCGCACGGTGAACAGCCCTCGGCCAAGCGTACCCACCACGAGGATGCCATCGTCGGTGAACGCCAGTGAGATCGGCGCGGCCGACGACGAAAGGATACGCACGGCCTCAGTGGTCACCTCGCCGTCGCCATCCGCACGGACGCGAAACAGAGTATGTCCCGAAGCGACCCAAATCACCTCGGCCGAGTCGTTCGGGTTGGACGCGATCACGCGGACGAGGCTGTCGATGCCGGCGACTCGACGCCACACGCCGTTCGTCAGGATCGAAAGGCCGGTACGGCCCCCACTCCAAAACCGACCGCGGCGGTCCACGTATATGGGCCGGCCAAACTCCGACGCCGAACCGACCGGAGTGGCTTGCTGTCGGCGCCGGCCACCGGCCGTCGTCAGCTCCGTGACGCCGTCGACCGTGGCATACCAGATCGCGTGCTTCGCCCGCTGAAACAGCGGCGAGTATGCCACCGGCAGCGCGGCGTCATCGAGCCAGCGGCCAGCGTGGAAGCGGTGCACGCGATCCGCCACCCGCGCCACTATCGTCCCGTTGTCCAGCTGAAAAATATCTTGCACGGCGTTGTCCGCGCCCATCGATATCGTCGGCAGTGTGTCCACGAGCCTGCCGTCGACCAGTCGACCGATCGTCCCGCGGAGGGTCCCGAACCAAATCGACCCATCGGCGTCAGCAAGCAGCGCAGACACGGTGTTGTCGACCATCACGGGCACGCGACGCCCGGTGTACGTCTCCACGCGGAGTCCGTCGAAGCGAACAAGCCCACCAAACGTGGCGGCCCACACATGTCCGTTCCGATCGACCACGAGCTTGGAGACGGTGCCCTGCGGGAGTCCCTGGTCGACGCCCCACTGTTGCACCGTCATATCCCGCACGTGCAGCTCGACCCAATCGGGCTCGACCAGTATTTGTGCGTGCGCCGAGCGACTGATCGTCGCCTGGACAAGCCAGGCCATTGCGATCATGACCGCGTGCATACAGCGGCGCAGTCTCCGACAGGCGCTATCGCGGCGTTCGATCATGGGGTGGGACCAGAGACGACATTACGACCTCATCCATAAGTATCGCCGTGCGCGGCCCGAATATGAAACTCTCGCCGGGTGCGGGAGGCTCAGCGCTTATCAACGACGACGACACCGCCCTTCATGACCCAGCGCACGCGGTCGAGCACCACGTCGATATTCGCCAGCGGATCGCCCTCGACGGCAACGATGTCGGCGAAGAAGCCTGGGGCGATCCGCCCCAGCTTGGTGGGCTGTCCGAGCAACAGTGCGCCATTCGTGGTCGCGGTGACGAGCGCCTGCGCCGGCGTCATGCCGGCCTTCACAAACCATCCCAGCTCCCGGGTGTTTTCGCCGAACATCCAATACACGGCGTCGGAGCCCATGGCGAAACGCACACCGGCTTTGTGCGCGCGACGCGCCGTTTCGAGGTTGAGGAGTCGGAAGGAATCGAGTCCCGCGACCTGTTCGCGCGAGTAGCCGAGCAGCGCGGCATTCTCGGCGTAGAAGCGATTGTGATCGATGGTCGGTACGTACATCGTGCCGCGTGTCGCCCACTCCGCGAGGGTGGCATCGTCGAAGCCGGCGGGATGCTCGACCGATTCGGCGCCCGCCCGTAGCGCGGCACGGCCACCGGAGTCGCCGTATGAGTGGATGGCGATCGGTCGCTTGAAACGATGTGCGGCTTCGGTGGCAACGCGCATCTCCGTATCGGTGAACGTCTGCACCCCCGTCACGTTGGCGTAGGTACCAGTGGATCCGTACATCTTGATCCAGTCAGCACCGGCGTCGACCTGCGCCTGGATCGCTTCCTTGATGTCGATCGTGTCGCGGACGCGGCCGCGGGCGGCAAGCGAGGGCTGACCGGCCACCGGAGGGGTGCTGACCTTGGAGAGGCCATAGCCGGCCACGAACATGCGCGGCCCGATCATTTCGCCACTGTTGACCGCATCGCGAATGCCGATGTCGGCGTAGTTGCTGGCGCCGAGATCGCGCACCGTGGTCACGCCCGCTTCAAGCGTGCGGCGCAGATTGGCGGCGGCGGCGGCGATGACCGAATCGCGCGAACGGGGACCGTTCACGAGCGGGTTGGCCTTGTCGCGTACGAACGTCATGTGCGTGTGCACATCGACGAGACCGGGGATCGCCGTATAGCGCCGTAGATCGACGATCGTCGCGCCCTTGGGGATCATGGCCGTACCAGTGCCGACGCGCAGTACCGTGTCTGCCTGCACGAGAATCGTGACGTTCTTCGTCGTGCGCCCCGACGGATCGGCCATCGCGCCGAAGCGCAGTGCGGTGACGGGGGATGGCACGGATTGCGCGCGCGCGAGCAGCGGGGTGACTGACATCGCGACGCACAGGATGGCGCGGATGCGGTGGCGGACACGACGTGTGGTCATCATCGGCTGTGCTTGTACATCATGTCCACCAGTTCATCGTACATGGCCTCGCGCACGGCGCCACCGGCGGCGATCGCCGAGGCGGCGCAATGCTTGAGGTGATTGCGCATGAGTTCGCGGCCAACGGCCCGCAGCGCTTCGTGCGCGGACGAGATCTGCGTCAGGATATCGGCGCAGTAGCGATCGTCCTCGACCATTTTTTGCAGGCCGCGGATCTGCCCTTCGATGCGCCGGAGCCGCTTGAGATTGCGAGCTTTGGTGTCGGGGTCGACGGC
>CAMBRJ010000337.1 GCA_945870175.1 Gemmatimonas phototrophica | reverse complement strand
GTACGCCGGGGTACCCGACGCAACGCGAGCCGCGCGAATCGTTCACGCGCCGTCACTCGTGCAATCGGGTCCTCCTCGGACTCTGCCACCTCGTACGCCCCAGACGAGATCGGGGTAGCGGACAACGGTGTGGCGAACGGCGGCGTCGGGAACGCGGGCGTGACGGGTACCGCATCCGTGGCCAGTCTCTCCTGCAGCTCCGCCAGGCGCGATGTCAGCACGGGGTCGTACGGACGCCGGCGCACCAGCTCCTCGTAGACCGACACCGCGCGCGCGGTGAATCCCTGCGACACGAGGAGCTCACCCATCGTTTCGGTCACGAACGCGGGGGTGTGCTCTTCAGGCATGACATCGGCGAAACTCGACTCGACCGGGCCCGACTCGCCGTCCGCGTCGGCGAAGTCCGTGCGCCCGTCGCCGAACAGTGCCGCGACCTCCGGCAGCTCGTCGGCCACGTCGGCCGCCGGCTCGAGACCATCTTCGACCGGCGCGGGTGCGAGCCACGGCAGCTCATGGTCCACGGTCGGAGACTGGACGGGCGCCGTGGCGACGATCCACTCCGGTTCCGCATCGTCCAATTCGTCTTGTCCTTCCTTTTCGTCGATCCCGTTGATCGATTGGACCGCCTCATCATCCCGAACCGTGGCGATCGTAGCGTCAGCCGCCGCCACAACCGCGCCTTCCACGGTGGCCTCGGCGTCCACGGGGGCCGCTGCCGAGGTCTCAACCACGGCCTCGACTGGGGCGTCCGTCCCCACGTCTTCCTCAGCGATCCTCTCCGGAATGACCGCCGCGGAGAAACCTGCAGCCGCGGACTCCCCCGTCGGCTCGTGGGCTCGGGCGAACGGGGCCTCGAGGCCCCCAACCGGGGCCTCCTCGTCGGGCGCCGGCGCCGGAAGCGGATCACGCGATTCAACACCGAAGGCAGCGACCGCGTCCGGCGTCAATGATGACACGAACACAGGGGTGACGGTGCGCGGAGTCGCGATCCGCGCCACCAGTTCCGACGTGTCGGGCCATTCCGGCGCGATGAGCCCTTCCTCAAACGGGAGCTCAAACGGGACCTCCGCGGTCGCCGTCTCGCTGAACCCGAACGGATCCTCAGCGGATTCCTCGACGACGATGCCGTCGACCACGGATTCGACCGGCGGAACGACGGCCTCCGGCTCGACCACAGCCTCGGCATCCACGTCCGGCTCAACCTCGCCACCGGCCGCTTCGATTGCATCGAGGTCGAGGAGCTCCGCCTCACGAAACGAGGGCGCCACGGCCACCGGCACCGGCGACTCAACGCGTTCCGTCGGCGTCGGGTCGGGGGCTCGCAGACGGGCATTGATCTCGTCGAAATCCACGACGCGCAACGCGGCATCCGGCGTCGGAATGGCGCCCAGACCAATCGGCGCCACGGAGAACGGGGGCGTGGGAACGGGCGATATCGGCGACACAGACGTCGGGGGCGCGAAGAACGCGGCCGGCGCCGGTGTCGGGGGTTCGGGCTCAGGCACCACCGGTACCACATGCACTGGCGTGGCGAGCGTCGCCAACTGGGCGGCGATATCGTCGTTGCGCGGGTCCGCTTCCAGGACTCGCTCGTACCAGCGGCGCGCGCCGGCGGTGTCCCCTTCCCACTTGGCGATGTCGCCCAAGTGGCGGAGGGCCTTCAGGTTTTCCGGGTCGAGGGAAAGCGCTTGCTCAAACACGATACGTGCCTCGGACAGATCGCCCGATTCGTACAATGCCTGTCCAAACACGATATAGCCGCTCATGTGCTCAGGCTGCTTGGGCAGGAATTCCCGACAGAGGGAAATCGCCTCTGAGAGATGTCCGGCCTTTCGCAACTCGTTCGCCAGGGGGGCGAAGTAGCGACGCGGGTTGTCCTCGAACTTTTTCCGGAGCTCGTCGATCCGGGCAGCAGTGCTCATCCGTCCAGTGCCCTCGTGGTGATGTTTCCCGGCCCGATCCGAGGTGCCCGTTCCGTCTGTGTGACAGGCCCCCGGCAACAACTTATAGAATGTGGCCGATCCGGGAAGTCATACGTGGTGAAGTGATGCATCGTCCCCGCTCGTCTTGCTATTCGCGACTCGCGGCGGCTAGCTTGCAAGACTCTTCGGCATACGCCTCTCCCATTGAGGTGCGTGTGCCTTTCTGTTTGTCCAGCTTTTCCGTCCCAAGGAGTCTCGCCCCGTGCTGCAATCGATGCGGAGCGCCGCGAAATACATCTGGATCGTGCTGATCGTAGCTTTCGTCGGCAGTTTCCTCTTGTACGAGACCTCAGGTCTCGCAGGCCGCTCGCCCGTGACCACCTCCACCGTCATTGCGACGGTGAACGGCGAAGACGTCCTGCTGACGTCGTGGCAGAATGCCGTGAATTCCCTCGAGCAGCAGCAGCAACAGCAGCTCGGTCGGGGACTCACGCTCGACGAGCGCAAGACGCTCGAAGACCGTGCGTACGACGAACTGGTTACGGAGCTGCTGCTCCAACAGGAATACAAGCGTCGCGGCATCACGGTTACTGACGACGAAATCCTCGAAGCGGCACGACTCGCTCCCCCGCCGCAGGCCATGCAGTCTCCGGATCTGCAGACGGATGGCCGTTTTGACCTCTCGAAGTACCAGCGCCTGCTCGCCAGCCCGATGGCACGGCAGTCAGGCATGCTGGCCGGTCTCGAGGCGTATTACCGCAACGAGATCCCCAAGCAGAAGCTTTTCGACCAGCTCGCGTCCGACGCCTACGTGTCTGACGAACGCCTCTGGCAGATCTATCGGGACCGTCACGATAGCGCACAGGTCAGTTTCGTCCTCGTGGGACAGAATGCCCTCACGGATACGGCCGTCACTGTCACAGACGCCGAGATTTCGCAGTTCTTCGACCGCAACAAGAAGCGCTTCACGCGTCCAGGCCGGGCCGTGGTCTCGCTGCTGACCGTGCCTCGCACCGTCACGTCGGCTGACTCGGCTGACGCGAAGGTGCGCATTGAGAAGCTGCGTGCCGAGATTGTCGGCGGCGCGAAGTTCGAAGACGTCGCCAAGCGAGCGTCCACCGATAGTGTCTCCGGCGCCAATGGCGGTTCGCTTGGGAAGGGTGGCCGAGGCCGCTTTACGCCGAATTTCGAGACAGCGATCTACAGCCTGACGCCGGGCGAGCTGTCTCAGCCCGTGCTCACGCCGTTCGGCTGGCACCTGATCCGCGTCGATTCGAAGTCCGGTGACACGCTCGACGTGCGCCACATTCTTCTGTCGATCGCCCAGAGTGATTCCAGCGCGACGCGCACCGATCGTCGTGCCGACTCGCTCGCCAGCAAGGCCGGAAGCCAGGAGGATCCCAAGGTATTCGACGCCACAGCGAAGGCACTCGGCCTGTCGCCGGCCTCGGTCGTCGCGTTCGAGAAGGAACCCCTGTCGTACGCGGGACGCTACGTGCCGAGCGTGAGTGCCTGGGCGTTCTCTGGCGTGCGGGCTGGTGAGACGAGCGATCTGTTTGACTCGCCGGAAGCGTACTATCTCGCGCGAGTCGATTCGATCACGCAGGGCGGCCAGCAGGCATTGGCCGAAGTGAAGGACGACATTCGTCGTCGCCTCGCCAAGGACAAGCGCATCGAAAAGCTGCGGCCAATCGCCGAGCAGATCGCGGTCGCGGCTCGCACTTCGACGCTCGAAGCGGTGGCAGCGCAGCGAAGCCTGCAGGTTGAGAAGTCGCCGGCATTTGCGCGCGTTGATGCGGTGCAGGGTTTGGGACAGTTCGAGCCTGCAGTCGGCGCGTCGTTCACGGTGCCCGTCGGTCAAGTGAGTGGTCCGTTCAAGGCGGTTGACGGCATGGTCGTCCTGCGCGTTGATAGCCGCACCGATGCAAGCCGCCCGGCGTTCGAAGCAGACAAAGCCACGCAACGGCAGCAACTCGTGCAGTCGCTGCGTCAGCAGCGTGTGGACGAGTTCCTGACCAACCTGCGCGAAAGCGTCACGGTCGTTGATAAGCGTGCGACCGTGATGTCGGCCTTGCGTCGTCAGTCGGTCATCTGATCGTAGGCGACCACACACAACAAGCCCCCGCGATGCCCAGC
>CAMBRJ010000336.1 GCA_945870175.1 Gemmatimonas phototrophica | reverse complement strand
GATGCGGGCGGCGATGCGGGCGGCGATGCGGGCGGCGATGCGGGCGGCGGAGCTCCCACCTGATCAGCGGCCGTCTTGGCCGCGTTCACCACGTCGCCGGCCACGGTCATGGTGGTCTGCGCGACGCCGTTCAGCACGCCCATCGCCTTCTTCAGAAAGCCCAGGGTTTCGGAGACGGTGCTCACCGCGACGCCGCCGGCGCGCAGTTTGTCCTCCACCCCTTCGGCGAATCGCGTGAACACGTTGGCCACGGGCGCCGACTTCTCGGCGTACTTGGACTCCAGAAACTCGACGTAGTCGAGAATCTGGTACAATCGCTCGTCGGAGAGCGTATCGAGCTTGCGATTGATGCGATCGCGGACGTACGGGTTCATCGAACCTCCGGCGTCTCGGGGACGCACATTCGGGCGGGACAGGATGGCTGCCCTGCCCTACGGCTCAGCCGCGCCAGCGTTTCCGTTCGCCGCGCGCGTCAATATGGCAATATGGCGTGGGGAAGCGCCGGCTGCTGTACACGCCGAGCCCTCCTGCGAGTTCAGGGTGCAACCGTTCCACCCATTCGACCGCCTGTTCGACGCGATAGGCATCGAAGATCGTGAGCTTGCCGTCGCCGTCGGCGTCAATGGCCACGTCGGCGGCATCGCCATACAGATGACGAGAATCGCGCGCCGAGCCTTCCACCCCGGCGTTGTGCATCGGCGTGCGGAAGCCACTGTGCACTTCCACATCGAAATCCATGCGCGCTTCGCCACGACGACGGGCCAATTCGCGCATGACCAATTCGATCTTGTCGAGCACACGCGGATCGACGGCGACGTAGCGCGGCCAGACCGTCTGCCGATCGTGCGAGACGAAGTCGCGCACCTTGATGTGTCGCGTGAGCGGCAGATCAAGATCGGCCTCGCGCACTTCGGCGAAACCGGCCGGACGTTCGGCCTGCTCGTCGCGCTCCCATTCGGCCGGATAGCGCCCGATCTGATAGCCATTGAGCGTACTCCCGAGCTTGAGCTCGAAGGGCACCAACACGGCCAGACGCGGCTCGGTGATCCGCTGCACGATGCCGGCGCGCGTGACGGCGAGTTCGTAGAAGCCCGGCGTGAGTGGGGCGAGCAGCGTGTCGCCACGAAGCGGACGCGCGACGTCGGCCGAACTGTTGCTACGGACTTCGATCCACTGATAGGTGAAGCCATTCGCGTTGCCACGCACGCGCACGGGAAACGCGACGCGATCACCCGCGCGCACGAACTGCATCTGCACGTCGCCACTGACGCCGCGCGACTCCGGTGCCGCTTCGACGACGGGCACCGCCAGCTTCGCGCTGGCGGCCGAGGAACCGGCCTGCAGTTCCGAAGGCGGCTGATAGAGAATTGCGGCGGTGATCGCGGCGGTCCCACTCAGCACCAGCGCCACACGGCGACGGATCACATCGCCCCCCAGCGCGCCCGTGTGCCGCGCACGTCGATGTGCACGAACGGGCCATGCGCCGACGTGGCGCGGTAGATGCCGACACCGCCGATGAGGTCGGGATGTTCGCGTTCCACGCGCTCGGCGGCCTGCGCCAGGACATTCGCATCGCGCGTGTCGACGCGTCCGTCGCGATTCAGATCGCTCATCCAGTCACGATCGCCGTTCACGACGTAGACGTCGGCGGCATCGCCGTACTGATGCCGACTGTCCTGCACCCGTCCACCGGCGCCAACGCCCTGCTGGTTGTACTGCGGGGTGCGGAAGCCCGACATGACACGAAGCCGATTGGCCGGGACACCCATGCGGCGCAGTTCACTCAGCACGAGTTCGAGCTTGTCCACCAGCGGCTC
Organism: Gemmatimonas phototrophica; assembly: GCA_945870175.1. Classification (GTDB taxonomy): domain Bacteria; phylum Gemmatimonadota; class Gemmatimonadetes; order Gemmatimonadales; family Gemmatimonadaceae; genus Gemmatimonas; species Gemmatimonas phototrophica_A. Next base: position 2,248 of record CAMBRJ010000336.1, on the reverse strand, counting down.
GCGCAACACGAGATACTTAGGCCACACCGTGGCCTGGTCGTGCGTGAGGAAATCGCGCAAGCGGAAGTGTTCGGAGATCGGCGTATCCTGATTGAGCGCCGTGACTTCGAGAAATCCGTCGGGATTGCTGTATGCGGCCAAGCGTCCGGCCCGCTGCTCGCTCGGGAAGAACCCGATGCGGTACCCGCCGATGCGCCCCTTCACCTTGTCGGCGAAGGGGCGCATGGTGATGAAGTGAAACGAGCCCGCGGTATCGTGCGCGGCATAGACGCCGGCGCGCGACACGGCCGAGTCGCCGAACAGCTCACGCAGTAACGGAATGCCGGCGGCTCGGGTCGGGCTCAGGAAACGGGCCCGAAGCTTGCGACTGCGTCCTTTGAGCGAATCGAGCAGCGGAATACGCGGCAGCGGAATACGCGGCAGCGCGGTGGCCGATTTCGTCGCCGTGCGGCCCACGACGCGCGCGGCCGTGGGCGCGGCATACCCAGGACGGGCGAAGGCCATGAGTCCGACGCACGCGGACGCCCCGGCCACCATGATGGCGAGCCGGGTCCATCTTGACGTCGGACGGCGCAGCCAGGAGGATGACCTCTCCCGGGCTGCCTGCGGTGTTTCGAGAACGGTCTGGGTCACAGAGTCGGGTTTGGCGCGCAGTCAAAGGACGATTGGGCGACCGTCAGGAAATATAGCCGACCCGGTGCGCATCAGTAGATGTAGACCGGCGTGCCGACCGCGACTCGGTCATACAACACAGCAATGTCTTCGTTCCGCAATCTGATACACCCATGACTGACGGCTTGGCCGATCGAGGCGGGGTTGTTGGTCCCGTGCAGGGCGTAGCCATCGCCGAGGTAGAGTCGGTGGGTCCCGAGCACACCGGCGTACTTCCGCTGGTTGGTGCCGTGCGGTGGGATCACAATTCTGTTGTCGGCGACGATTTCGCGGCCGTCGCTGGCGGTCAGCGGTCGGATGGTGCCGTCGGCGCCGCGGCGCACGACGTCGTTGCCCTGGACGATGATCTGCGATCCATCACGGAGCTTGAGGGGCACGCCACGAACGAGTTGAACCATGCCCATCCCACGCTTGTTGGCCTGTTCTTGGTAGTGCCAGTCGGGTGGAATCCAGGCGGGGGCTGAATCCCGGCGCTGCACCGTGAGGCGGCCACGCGGCGTTTCGAAGCGGAGGATCCTGGTGTTGCCCTTGATGACGAGCTGCTTGCCGGACCCGGTGGCAACCCGAGCGGTAAAGAGCACGCTATCGCGATGCTTGTACCAGACGCGGCGATCGGCGATGGAGACCACGAGGTAGTCGGAGTCGGCAGCTGGCGGGGCGGGCGGGCCGTCCAGCGCCGTCCGGAGGCTGTCGGTCATGAGCCCCGCTTGGAGTTCGGCCTGCTCCAGCGCCTCGCTATTGTCGTTGAAGATCAGACGGGCCACGTCGCGTTCAAAGCGGTCGCGCAGGGTGAGCCGCGTCAGCCAGGCCGCGTGGACGACGGCGACGACCGCCAACAGCAGCAACCAGCGTGGAGCGCCACGCCAGCCGGTGGGACGTCCGGCCAGCACACGGCCGCGGGGGGTCATTGACGTCGCGGTCATCAGAAGAAGTACACCCGCATGCCGGAGAAGAGGTTTTCGCGAATGGCGGCGAGGTCACCCGCGGGTACGCGCAGACTGCCGGGCAGCACATAACTACTCTCGGCGAGGGGGCCCGCAGTGGGCAACGAGTAGATCAGGGTGCCACCGGTGGTCACGATGGCCCCGCGACCGACCCAACCGGTATCTGCGCGCACGGCCGGGACCGGCAGGCCACGATCGACCCAGACCCAGGCTGGGAGCTCGTAGCGATCGCTGGCGGTGAGCAAGCGCTGGACCGCCCGGACGCCCCGCGGTATCGCCACGTGGACGGTATCGGGCGCCACGCCGACGCGACGCGCGGGCCCGATCTCGACGCTGAACTGCCGGAGTCTGGCCGACCCGCGATCGAGCGCGAGGTACGAGGAATCGGTACTGATCGCGAGGTGCAAGCCGTCGTCCCCGACCGCCTGACGCCGCATCAGCTCGAGCATCAACACGGCCCGGTCGGCCTGCGCGGCCACGATCGCATCGGCGCGGGCCCGCTCGAGCGTGGACATGCCTGCCCTCAAGCGCGCCGACTCCTCCCGATAGCGCGACCGGCGCAGCAGCAAGAAGCCGTCGAACAACCCGATGGCGAGCAGCAGGAGCACCAGTAACAGCGTACGTCGACGAAC